>QILZ01000224.1 GCA_003233545.1 Spirochaetales bacterium | reverse complement strand
CAGATTGTTCCCTCTGCGGATTATCCTCTTAAAAGATATAAAGGTATTGTAGCATCTTCCGATTCGGTTATCTTAGATTCCGCTGTTACCGTAATCGATCTTCCCAGGTACGTACTGGAATACTGTTTTAATTACATACCGCCTGCAGTTGAAAACCTTAATCTTCCATAACGGCATTGATGATCTCATAACTGAAACCCTTCCGGTACAGTTTTGAAAATAAAATCTGCCTGTTAAATTTTTTTCCCCGTGTAAGTTTATTAAGAACCGTACGCGCGGATTCAAGTTCCATTTGACGGCTGCATAATTCATTCACTGTCGATTCCGCCAGGGTCCTCTCCACACCTTTCTGCATAAGGTGGGAAATCAATGCAAGCCTTCCCTCCGGATGTCTTGCAATTCTTGACGTCAGCCAGATTTCGGCGAATTTTGCATCATCTATGTAGCCCAATTCCTCCACCCTTCCAAGTGCTTTATCAATAATATCCTCACTAAAGCCTCTCTGCATAAGCTTAAGTTTTAGCCCTTTCCGTGTATGCATCGAATGAGACAGAAAGTTTAATGCCTTTCTTTCCGCTTCCAGTGTTTTAGACTGCTCTTCCAGAACGGATAAAGTTTTACTGTCTACTTCATCACCTTTAAAAATTCCGGCTTTTAAGAGAATATCCTTAAGCAAAAAAAGAGAGGAGCCGTCGGAAAATCCAACTGTATAGAATTCCCCCGCTGCACCTCTCTTCTGCACGGAAATAACCGTTAAATTACCTCTTGGAGAACTGGAATTTTCTTCTTGCACCCCGTTGTCCGTATTTTTTCCTCTCCACCATACGGGAATCTCTTGTTAAAAAACCATTCGCCTTTAAGACCGGTCTATTGGTTTCGTCGTATGCGACCAGTGCCCGGGCTATACCATGCCTGCATGCCCCGGCCTGCCCGGAAAGCCCGCCGCCCTTTAAATTTATAAGAATATCAAATTTATCCAGGGAACTAGTTGCAACAAGAGGCTGTTTAACATATATTCGATACTCCTCTATCGGGAAATAAGTTTCGAATTTCCTGTGATTAACAGTTACCCTGCCCGAACCTTCTCTTAAATACACCCTTGCAACAGCAGTCTTTCTCCTGCCTACTACGACTACCAGATTTTTAACCACCTTTTTCTCCTATTCCTATTTAGTATTTATCTCCGCTTTAATCGGTTTCTGCGATTCATGCGGATGTTCGGGACCTGCATATATCTTTAAATTCGTAAATAATTTTCTGCCGAGTCTTCCTTTCGGGAGCATTCCCTTAACGGCATGCTCGATAGGGAATGTCGGTTTTTGTGCCATTATTTTTGTATAATTCACCGCTTTAAGTCCCCCGGGAAATCCCGAATGCCTGTAATACATCTTCTGCTGAGCTTTTCTCCCTGTTACGACGATCTTAGCGGCATTAACCACTACAACGTAATCGCCTACCTCCATATTCGGTGTAAAAACAGGTTTATGTTTCCCGCGCAGTAAATCGACTATTCTAACCACGAGCTTACCGAGGACAACACCTTCGGCATCTATAATGTACCATTTTCTTTGAATATCTTTCGGTTTTAAAAAAATTGTTTTCATATCATTACCTTAACGTATAACTAAATTCTGGCGTTTTGTTCTTTTAACAGATAAAAAGGGTATTGTCAAGCATCCGGTTTCCCTTCCGCAGACTTATCTTCCTTTTCATCTTCCAGTTCCTCGTTTTTTGCCTCTATTTTATCTTTAATGTCTGCTATCCCCACAAAAAACGAAATCGCACCTATAAACAGAGCAAGAATAGGTACTCCGCCTTTTAAAAATTCCAGAACATTATTCCACCAGTTTAAAGCCCAGGGAAAAGGAAGAATCGAATATACGGCAAATAAAACAAGCAAAATACCCAATAAAAGAGCAATCATTTAGAACCTCCAACAGACCTTTTTACGATTACTATACGCACTTACTGCAAAGATAGTAATTTTTATAAAACTGTCAAGTCTAATTTTTACTGGCATACAATAATCCTTGACCTTTGTTTATTTTAATACCATATTTATTTTTATACAACAATAGCTTTCTTTAAGGAGGTAGTATTATGTCCGACAGGAACCCTGTAAGTCTTTCCATAAAAGCGGTAAGGGAAAGGACCGTCTTACGAAATGTTTATTTATGGATGGCTATCGGCCTTGCATTAACAGGAGTTGTGGCACTCGGTTTTGCATCGACACCGCAGCTTGTATTAGCTCTTGTTAAAAACCCGGTACTCTTTTTCGGAATCATAATCGGTGAGTTTGCACTTGTATTCTTCCTTTCCGCAAAAATAATGACATTAAGCCCCACTGCGGCAACATTAGGATTTGCCGCTTATGCCGTATTAAACGGTGTTACACTCTCACTTATTTTTCTGGCATACACAGGAGCAAGTATCGCATCCAGTCTATTCATCACAGCGGGAACCTTTGCCGGCATGAGCATCTATGCCGTAATGACAAAAAGGGACCTCTCGTCTTTGGGCCATTACCTTATAATGGGATTATGGGGGTTAATTATAGCTTCCGTAGTAAATATGTTCTTAAGGAGCAGCGCCATGTACTGGCTCCTTTCCTACGGCGGAGTCGCCCTGTTCTTAGGCCTTACGGCATATGACACCCAGATGATTAAACGCTGGAGTGATGAACTCGGCAGTTCCCCTTCCGAAGCGGATTTCTTAAGAATTTCTATTCTCGGCGCCTTGAAACTTTATCTTGATTTTATTAATTTATTCCTGTTCATACTTCGTATCTTCGGGAGAAGAAGATAATTTCCCCGAATAAAAATTAAATCGTAAGAGGAGTAAAAGATGAAGGTAAAGATTGACGAAGATCTGTGTACGGCATGCGGTCTGTGCACGGACAGTGTTCCCGAGGTTTTCGAACTCGGTGATGAATTTGCAACGGTTATTAAACCCGAAGTTCCGCCGGAACATGAGGATGCCGTACGAGACGCTGCTGACGATTGTCCCGTAGAATCGATTATAATAGAAGAGTAAGATAAAAGCCCGGCCGGTACCGGCCGGGCTTTTTATTGTTTTAAGTTTTCTAAAATCGATACACCGAAAAAAGGAGGCCTGTTTTGGAAATAATTTTAACTAAAGACTACAATGAAATGAGTAAAATAGCTGCCGGTGAAATTGTCAGGCAGGTCAGGAGAAAACCAAATTCGATTATAGGCCTTGCTACAGGGAGCACTCCGCTCGGTATCTATAAAGAACTCATCCGGCTTCATAAAGAAGAAGGGCTCGATTTTTCCAAGGTGATTACATTTAACCTGGATGAATATCTGGGCCTTCCGCCGGCTCATAAGGAAAGTTATAACTTTTTTATGTGGGAGAATCTTTTTAAGCATATAAATATAAACCCGGAAAATGTGCATGTTCCGCAGGGAATGGTAGAAGACGCTGAGGATTTCTGTGAGTGGTACGAGGAAGAAATAAAAAAGGCCGGAGGCATAGACCTGCAGCTTTTAGGCATAGGAACCGACGGGCATATAGCATTTAATGAACCGGGATCATCCTTCGGAAGCCGGACAAGGGTTAAGACCCTGGAAGAACAGACTATCAAGGATAATTCCAGATTCTTTAACAGTATCGATGAGGTGCCCCATTTTGCAATCACCATGGGAGTGGGGACAATATTAGAAGCACGAAAAATCGTACTGGCAGCTAATGGTAAAAAAAAGGCTCCGGTATGCGCCCGGTTCATAGAAGGACCTATTAATTCCCAGATTACAGCTTCCGCGCTCCAGCTTCATCCTCATGCGGTAGTAGTTCTGGATGAAGCTGCAAGCTCACAGCTTAAACGTAATAACTACTACAACTGGATCCGGGATAACAAACACATGGTAAAAAAATACTTAGGCAGATAGCTGCTAATCAGGGCATGAAAGATATAAAGGAAGAATTAAGTAAGATAATCGGTTCGTCGGATTTTATCAGCAGTATAAGGACATTAAAAGAAAAAAAGAGGGAAGAAAGCGCACTCTTCGGGGATTTCATACGGAAGCTCACAGAGATTGAGATAAAAATCCTTAAAGGTAACGGGAATTACTGCAATGACTGGTCTTTAATAGCGGTTGTTAATGATTTTAATCCGGAAAAAATCATTAACAGCCTCTTTTTCGGAAGATGTGTATTGGGGAAATTTACCGGAGAAACAAAAGATGTTACCGGAGGTATCTCTCTGCCGTCCGGTATTTACAGAAGTACCATAATCAATACGGAAATAGGAAACGAGGTATTTATTCACGGAAACGGCAGTATATCCGGATATATAATAAAAAGCGGAGCTGTAATTTTAAACACGGCAGGTCTTGCACATACTGCAGGCGGTTCTTTCGGTAATGGCCTGGAGCTTGCAATCGGAATAGAAACGGGAGGCAGGGAAGTTCTGTCCTTTGCAGAACTAACAATAGATACAGCAGCACGCATTGCAACAGAGAGGGATAACAAACAGGTACTTTTCGACTATAAAAGATATGTTAAAGATTATACGGAAGCTGTAAAAAGCAGTTTCGGAGTGGTGGAAAGAAATGCACGGATATTGAATACGGCAAGAGTTGTAAGTTCTTATATCGGTAATTATTCCGTTATAAATGGTGCAAATGTTATAGAAAATTCCACTATTTTAAGCGGCAGCGGAGAAGAAACAGTAATAAGCGGCGGCGCATATGTCATAAATTCATGTGTCCAGTGGGGCTGTTCCGTATCGTCCATGGCAATCGTGGATAGTTCCGTATTAACGGAACATTCACATGTAAAGCGCCACGGAAAGGTAACAGAGAGCATTATAGGCCCTAATACCGAAATCGCAGAGGGTGAAGTAACATCATGCCTCGTAGGGCCTTTTGTAGGTTTTCATCATCAGTCGCTTCTTATTGCTGCAATATGGCCGGAAGGCAGAGGAAATGTCGGGTACGGAGCCAATGTCGGTTCCAATCATACATCAAAAGCACCCGACCAGGAAATCTTCTGCGGAGAAGGAACTTTTTTCGGACTTGGTGTAAACATTAAGTTTCCGTCGGATTTTTCCGGAGCACCTTACAGTATTATAGCGACAGGAGTAAGTGCACTTCCGCAGAAGGTAGAATTTCCTTTTTCTCTCATTAATGAACCTGCCGCCCGTTTTCCCGGTATATCACCGGCGTATAACGAAATATTCCCTGCATGGGTTTTGTCCGACAATATCTATACGATAAGACGCAATGAAGGAAAATACAGAAAGCGAAATAAGGCAAAACGGACACAATTTGTTTTTGATGTTTTCAGACCTGATATTATAGACAGAATGATACGGGCACGGGAAGCGCTTCTCTCCGTTCGGATAAAAAAAGATATCTATCTCGATAAGGATATCAGGGGAATAGGAAAAAACTTCATGCAGGAGAAAAACAGGATCAAGGCAATAGAGACTTACTCATACTTTATACGATACTATGCACTTTCCGGCATAAAAAAAATGCTGAATAAAATAATCGACAGCGGGAGAAATATCAGGGAAAACCTGCTGTTCGATGGTCTTCCGGAAAACAAAAGATGGAACCATGAGCGTAAGGTTCTCTACGATGAGGGATTGGCAGATAACGGCATTAAAGAAAACCTTAAACTGCTGCTCGAAATGGAAGAAAAGATCGCACGCTCCACAGAGGAATCCAAAGCAAAGGATGATAAAAGAGGAAAAAGAATAATAAAAGACTACTCTGCCGCGCATAAACCGGCTCGGGAAGACCGTTTTGTTATTGAAACATGGAAAAAATATCATAATCTTAAAAAAGAGATAGAAAACTATGAATTCCGGAGTTGAAATCAGGGCGCTTGAAAAATCAGGGCATAAACTCAAGTACAGCCCCACAGAAAAAACAGGTGTTATAACGGTAGATAATTTCCCCGAACTTGGAACATTAACAGCATTAAGGTTCTTAGAATGGGTGCAGAAAAACACGGGCGGTGTAGTATCCCTGCCTACAGGCAAAACACCCGAGTATTTCATAAAGGAGGTCAGAAGGTTCAAAGAGGGCTGGGAAAACCGTTCCATCAGGAAAGAACTAGAAAACCGCGGAATAGACCCGTCTGTAAAACCGGACTTTAAGAGCCTGTACTTTGTTCAGATAGATGAATTCTATCCGATAAGCCCCATGCAGCATAACAGTTTTTACTATTATGTTAACGAGTTCTACATTAACGGTTTCGGGCTCGATCCCGAAAAAGCTCTTCTTATAAACTGCAGCGAAATAGGCCTTCCCGAAGGAAAACAGATGGAAGACATCTGGCCTATGGGTAAAGTGGATTTGTCTCTGCGCTACCGGGCTCCGGAGAATAAAACGGAGATTATGCAGAAGGAAACACTATACGGAATAGACCAATGGTGCGTCGAGTACGAAAACAGAATACGCTCCTTAGGTGGAATAGGCTTTTTTTTAGGAGGTATAGGCCCGGACGGCCACATAGGATTTAATGTCCGCGGATCGGATTTCTACTCCACAACACGCCTTGCAGAGACAAATTACGAAACACAGGCTGCGGCGGCTACCGACTTAGGCGGAATAGAAGTCGCCAGAAACAGACTCATCATTACCATCGGACTTTCCACAATCACTTTTAATCCTGAATGTACCGCCTTAATTATTGCAGCGGGGGCTGCCAAGGCCAAGGTTATTGCAGATGCAGTCCAGCATAAAATGAATGTGGTATATCCTGCAACTGTCCTTCAGAAATTATCAGGTGCACGTTTTTTCTTAACAAGGGGTGCATCCGGGCTTTTAATAGAACGTAATGTAAAGTCATTCATCGAAAAGAGAGAACCGGAAACGGCTGAAATCGAAAAAATCATAATCGACCTTTCCGTAGAAAAGGGCAAACCGGTCTCGCAGCTTGTTCCCGAAGATTATAACGGTAATTCTCTCGCAAAAGCTCTATACGGGAGATATCCGGAAAGAATAAAAACGTTTCAAAATGAAACAATACAGGACCTTAAAACTAAAATTTCCCGGGGAACCAAAATAAACAGCGGCAAAGTATTCCTTCATACCGAACCGCACCATGACGATCTGATGCTCGGCTACCTTCCGTTTATAGTACGTCATATAAGGGACCACAGTACACAGCACTACTTTACAACCCTGACAAGCGGTTTTACATCGGTTACCAATAAATTTATGCTGAATCAGTTAAAAAATCTCAAAGAATACCTTAAAAAGGGATACTTTAACCAGCTATTCCGAAAAAATTACTTCGATTCCGATAACATCGAGGGTAAAAACAGGGATGTGTGGCAGTACTTAGACGGTGTGGCTGCAGACTCGGAAGACATGAAACGCGAGGGGGAATTAAGGCGTCTTACACGGAACCTTATCCATATATTCAATGAAAAGGAGACAGGAACCCTTAAAAACAGGATAGACAGACTGATAAACTATTTCAGCACACAGTACCCGGGAAAAAAGGATATACGGCACATTCAGCTCTTAAAAGGGATGAGCAGGGAGTGGGAAGCCGACTGCCTCTGGGGATATTTCGGCTGGCATTCGGATTCCATTTTTCATTTAAGATTAAGCTTTTACAGGGGTGATATCTTTACGGAAGAACCTACCGTAGAGGGTGATGTAACCCCTGTCCTTAATCTGTTAAAAAAGATTAATCCGGATATTGTAACAGTGGCATTCGATCCGGAAGCAAGCGGACCGGACACTCACTACAAGGTACTCCAGGCGGTTACCGAAGCCCTGAAACTTTACGAGAAGGAATCCGGCCGTTCCGATATAGAAATAATCGGCTACCGGAATATCTGGTACCGATTCCACCCCTCGGAAGCGGACATCTTTGTACCTGTTTCGCTTAATATGTTTTCTCTTCAGTCCAATGCCTTTTTAAACTCCTTTATAACTCAAAAAACAGCTTCCTTCCCAAGCTACCTTCATGACGGGCCGTTTTCCGAACTGGCTCAGAAGATACAGGTAGAACAGTACCAGACGCTTAAGACATGTCTCGGAAGAGATTTTTTTAACAATCATAGAGTTGCACTTATGCGCGCAACGCGCGGCATGGTATTCTTAAAAAAAATGAGCCTGGCGGAATTCTACCGGTATTCGCGGGAGCTGAAAAAGGGAACAGAGAATAGATAGCATAATTTTCCGTAATTATCTGGGGATTCTCTTTCTTACAATTACCGTAATAAAAGCAAAGATAAAAAAGACCATCGGAAGAACAGACAACAACAGCTTAAGCGCCGGAACTCCGTAAAGAGTAACTACTATATTACCGGTAATACCGAACATTTCAAGTGTCGTATATATAATATTTATGTACTGTACGATAGTCCCTATTATTACAAATATCCAGGCGATATCCCGGGTTTTCGACCAGAGTAAAACAGCAAAAAAGGTAGCAATACCGCCGACTGCAACCTTTGAAATAATCAATACAAAATCGGCAAATTCCATTATCTACTTTCCGTTAATACCTTTTAAAAGTCCGATTATCTTTTTCCGTTCTCCATCCGAGAGTCCTCCCGGCATAATCGTGGGACCCGGGAAACAGGGAGATATAATTACCCCGTCAGCTAAAAACCTCTTAAATACATTTTCGTACTCTGAAATACTGCACTCAGCTTTAAGGTAAATACCCTCCCTTTTCCAGATATTAAACGCTTTAGGCAGTGAAAGGTCAACCCAGTCCGGTATTTTATAATGAGCAAGCCGGTATATGACATGAATAACACCCGCCAGAAGAACCGGAGAAACAGTATCCGAAACAGGCAGTACATCCTGGGTTATGCCTTTAAAGCACAGTACCGCCGGAGAACCGCCGGCAGCAAAAGGCAAAAGAGGAACGAGTATTTTAAATTTCTTATAAAAAGTACTGTCCGTAAACGGCCGCCAGTATGCGGCAGTGTAACTTTTACTATCGGTGCCGCCGCAGGAAATAAGAACGGGATCCGTAATATCCTCTGCAGTTATATTCCTTCCGGATAACCGGGAAATATCCTGTAAAACTCTTTCGAAAGATCTTCTGATTCTAAATGTACTATAAGCCGGAAATATTTTGATGAGAAGTTTTATTAATCTCCTTTCATAAACCGACGGAATATCGTACAGCAGCCCTCTGGAAAGGGTATTCTTTAGTGTCTTTGAAAGTTTTTCCGCCCTGTGACCCAGGACTGCATGCCCGTTATTCTGATAACAGTCTATATACCTCCTGCCTGTGCAGTCATACAACCTATAGTCCCGGGCCCTTTTAATTTCGGGGATAAGTTTATTAAGGTCGATCAACTTTAAAATCTCTCTGTATCATTGCATATGCACTGTGATTATGAATCGATTCCATATTCTCCGCTTCTACGGAAAAAAAACGCAGGTGGGATAATTTCTCTAATCTTGCCGCCACCTCCCGGACAACATCCTCCACAAATCTGGGGTTTTTATATGCCTGCTCGGTAATGTATTTCTCATCTTCGCGCTTCAGCAGGGAATAGAGAGGACAGGAAGCGGATTCTTCTGCAATCGTAATCAGGTCCTCTATCCAAACAAATTTAATCATTTCCACCGTAATTGTCACGTACCCTCTCTGATTATGGGCCGAAAAATCGGAAATCTCTTTGGAACACGGGCACAGTGTATGAACAGGAATTCGTACCGTTGTTGTTATGGAAAGGTGCTTATCATAGGTAGCAGCAATAATACAGTCATAGGACATTAAGGATTCCCACAGGGTAACAGGGGCCTTTTTTGTTAAAAAGTATGGAAATGAAAATTCGAGATGCGATTTTTCGGCATTCAGTCTTTCCTTCATTCTTAAGAGTATCCTGTCCAGATTCTCATAGCTCACCTCTCCCTTAAACTCATTAAGTACCTCTACAAGCCTGCTCATATGGGTACCCCGGTAATGATGGGGCAGGTTTACATAAAGGCCCACATCTGCAACCGTCGGCTGTCTCTGATTCATTCTATCCTGCACGATAATAGGGTACCTGATACCCTTAATTCCGACACAGTCGATAGGTATATTTCTTTTATCCCTTGAATTCTGAATATCAACCATTATTAAGCTTTTCCTTGAGGATTGCCGCAGAAACTTGAGGATTTGCCCTGCCTTTTGACAGCATCATTATCCGGCCCATAAGAAACTTAATGGCATGATCCTTCCCTTTACGAAAATCGGCAACCGACTGCGGATTCTCTTTCATAACCACCGCAACAAATTCTTCGAGCTTATCCCTGTCGGTAATCTGATTAAGTTTAAGTTTTTTAACAATAGTATCGGGAGATTCTCCGGATCCGGCCATCCTTGCAAAGACCTTTTTTGCAATCTTGCTGCTTATAATGCCGCTGTCGACAATCTCCATTAATCTCGTTATATTTTCCGGAGGCAGAGAAAATTCCTCTATCGTGAGTCCTTCGGTATTCAAATAGCCTCCGACCTCTGTTATTATCCAGCTCGCTATTTTTACCGGTTCTCCATAGCCCTTTGCGGCAGCCTCAAAATAATCGCTTAAAGCCTTCGACGCTGCGAGAACAGAAGCCGAACCTTTACGAAGACCATACTGAGAAACAAATCTCTTTCTCTTTGCAGCGGGCAGTTCGCCTACCCTCCTGCCCGTTTCCGCTACCAGATTTTTCGTAATCACAATAGGCTTTAAATCCGGTTCAGGAAAATATCTGTAATCCGCCTCTTCTTCTTTTTCCCGCTGTACGACGGTTTCCCCTGTCTTATCATTATAACCCCTTGTTACCTTCCCCGTATTCATAAGAGACAGATGTTTCTCCTGCCATTCTGCCAGCTGTCTTTTAATTTCGTATTTAAGTGCATTCCTCATGGCCTTAAACGAATTCATATTCTTAACTTCGGAAATCGGGGTTTCATATCTTTTATCATCTTCATAGATCCACAGGTTGATATTTGCATCACACCTTAACGACCCCTCCTCCATATTGCAGTCCGATATGCCGAGATACTTCATAATCTCGCGAATTCCCTGCACATACGAAACAGCCTCTAAAGGCGACCGCATATCAGGTTCCGAAACAATCTCGAGAAGCGGAGTGCCGCAGCGGTTAAAATCCACATAGCTCAATCCGGAACCATCCTCGAGGTGTAGATTTTTACCTGCGTCCTCCTCCATATGCAGACGAATAATCCTTATACTCTTTTTCCCGCCTTCGGTTTCTATATCGAGTTTTCCACCCGTGCAGACAGGCATATCGTACTGTGAAATTTGATATCCCTTAGGCAGGTCGGGGTACATATAATTCTTTCTGTCAAACCGGGTCACAGCTGCTACTTTGCAGTTTAAGGCCAGGCCGGCTAAAACAGCATCTTCTATCATTTTCTGGTTAACAACAGGCAGAGCCCCGGGCAGACCGAGACATACCGGACAGACCCTCGTGTTTGGTATTCCGCCGAACCTGTTCTCGCAGCTGCAGAAAGCCTTTGTTTTCGTTAACAGCTGGACATGAACTTCGCAACCGATAACTACCTCATACTTCACCGCGGCTCTCCTTTAAAAACCAGGTTTTAGCAGCACGAAGAATGCCCTTTTCATCGAACATGCGTCCTGTTAACTGCATGCCGACCGGCAGTCCCTTAGAAGTTGTACCTGCCGGAATCGAAACGGCAGGCAGCAGCGCCAGGTTTGCAAAGATGGTACAGATGTCCGTGAGATACATCGAAAGGGGATTATCGATTTTGGTTCCGAGTTTAAACGGCGGAACCGGTGATGTGGGCGAGAGAATATATTCGTACTCTTTAAGGACTCTGTTAAGTTCTTTTTTAAGCAGATATCTTACCTGCATTGCTTTTTTATAATAGGCATCGTAGTACCCTGCGGAAAGCACATAATTGCCGAGAAAAATCCTCCTTTTAACCTCGTCTCCGAATCCTTCGGTCCTGGTCCTGACATACAAATCTTCCAGGTTATTACCTGTAATATCCCTTAAGCCGTACCTTACTCCGTCATACCTTGCAAGATTGGAAGAAGCTTCGGCAGGAGCAATAATATAGTACATGGCAACAGTTGTTTTAAGAAGCGGCATGGATACCGTCTCCGGGCATGCGCCTTCGCTTCTAAGCCACGAAGCGAACCGTTCCAGTACTATGCCGACTTCTTTGTCTATACCTTCACCTGACAATTCTTCAGGTATCGCGATCTTTTTGCCCTTTAACCGCATTCTTTTAAGGGGGAACAGAGCGGAAAAATCCACATCTTCGGAAGTAAGGTCATTGGAATCGAATCCGGAAGCCACACTGATAACAAGGGCAATATCATCCGGATCTCCGGAAATAACACCTATCTGATCCATAGATGAGCCGAATGCAACAAGGCCGTAACGGGAAAGGCTGCCGTATGTAGGTTTAAAGCCGTAGGTTCCGCAGAATGAAGCTGGAAGCCGTACGGAACCTCCGGTTTCCGATCCCAGGGCACAGGGCGCCTGGCCGGATGCAACAACTGCAGCGGAACCGCCCGAACTTCCCCCTGTTACATATTCCCTGTTTGCAGGATTCTTAGAAGGTCCGTATACAGAATACTCACAGGTGGAACCCATGGCAAACTCATCCATATTTGTTCTGCCCACAGGAATAATGCCCTCATTCATGAGCCGCTCCACAACAGTGGAAGAGTAAGGAGATGTAAACCCCTGCAATATCGCAGAACCGCAGGTCGCTTTTCTGCTGCTTATCAGTATGTTATCCTTAACCGCAATCGGAAGTCCTTCGAGGATTCCCGAAGTACCGGCCTTTCTCGCCTCATCCGCTTTTACCGCCAGTTCCTCCGCATCATTAAAAAACTCGATATAACCGTTTAAAGGTGCCGGTTTTTTCCTGTCACTTTCATACTGTTCCTTAAAAGCCTTAATTATTTCCAGAGCCGATACTTCTCCCCTGTCCAGCAGTCTTTTAAGCTCCGTTAAACTTTTGCCGGCAATCTGATCCATTACTTATACTCTCCTCCGGAACCATCCCCGAGAATCCGCGGTACCGGGAAATAACCATCCTGGAAATCCGCTGCAAAGGTTTTTATGATAGCCAGGGGAAAGGAATCCTTAATTTCATCGACTCTTAAATCTTCGATCGAAACACCTTCTCCCGCAGCTGATTCCACATTTTCAGTATCTACACTTGTTAAAACTTTAAAATAAGAGAGTATTTCCTCTATCTGTTTACGAAAATTCTCCTTTTCCTCACCGCTTACCTTCAGCTTACTCATATAAAGAATAGAATTCAGAACCTTATCATCGATCATAACCACCCACCCTTTCCAGGCCCGAATACCGGGCTATAAACTTCCCGACCATACCGGTTTGAAATTTGACAACAACATGAAGTTTGCCGTTATTATACCAATTCCGAAGGATTATTCCAGTGCCGTAATCATAGTGATAAACAGAAGAACCTACCGGGTAATCGGATTCTTCTTCGGAAATACTTTCATTTCTTATTTTTATCAACTCCGGCGGAATTTCACCGATAAACTGCGAAGGCATCTGATATTCCGTTTTTCCGTACCGTCTCCTTGTTCTGCATGATGTTAAATAGAGTTTTCTTTTTGCACGTGTAATTCCGACATAAAAAAGCCTCCGCTCTTCTTCCAACTCTTCCTCGCTTTTTGTACTTGAATAGTGAGGAAATATATCCTGTTCCAGGCCTGTGATTATGACACGCTCGAATTCCAATCCCTTTGTATTATGAATCGTTATAAGAGTAACCGCCCCGCTCTCTCTGTAAGGATTTTCCTTATCCGGATCAAGGGAAACATTTTCTAAAAAACGCAGCAGTTCATCTGTTCCGGAACCATAGCCGGAAGCGGCATTGACAAGTTCTTTTAGATTCTCAGCTCTAGAAATGTTTAAACCTGTATCCTTTTCTCTGTAGTAATCATAAAGGCCTGTTCCGGTAATGACGTCCTGCAGTATTTCAGCAATAGAAAGAGCATCCATCCTTTTTTTAAGATAACGGATCACCTCTAAAAAATCTTTCGCCCCCCTTAAACCCTTGCCTGACAGGTTTTTTAGCCCCTTTTCTGTCTTTTTAAGCAAATCCGGCCTTCCGGAATCCTCCGGTACATCGGAAGAAACAAGAATTTTGCTCAACGTTTTCTTCCCGATACCCCTGGCGGGTTTATTAATAACCCTTGTAAAAGCGACTTTATCGCCCGGATTTACAAGCAGGGAAAGATAAGCGACTGCATCTTTTACCTCTTCTCGTTCATAAAATCTTTTAGTTCCCACAATCCTGTACGGGATATTATGATTCATAAAGTACTCTTCGAAAGTCCGTGACTGAAAATTCATCCGGTACAGCACTGCAGTACCACCGTAATCTTTATCCGCTACAACACCTGCACAAAATTCAGCCTCCCTGTCCTGATCAGTCAGATAGACAAGCTCCACCGGACTTCCCTCCCCTGAAGACGTCCAGAGATTTTTTCCGAGCCTGCTCTGATTATTTACAACAACAGAGGAGGCTACACTAAGGATGGTTTCCGTGGACCTGTAGTTCTGTTCCAGCCTTATTGTATCGGAACCTTTAAAGTACCGGGGAAAGTTTAAAATATTGTCTATTTCCGCCCCTCTGAACCTGTATATCGACTGATCCTCATCTCCTACTACACAGATATAGTTACTGCCGTCATAGAGTTGTTTAAGCAGTTCAAATTGAGCCCGGTTGGAATCCTGATATTCATCTACCAGAATAACCCGGAACCTCTGTCTTGTCCTTATCCTGATTTCCGGATAGTTTTTAAGCATATTCACGGGAAGCATGATTAAATCACCGAAATCCACATTACCCGATAACCTTAAACTCTCCTGATACTTCGTATAGATATCCTTAAACTTGCTGTGAACCGAGATTTCGAGTGTATTCCCGTCCGGTTCTATACAGGAATCTTTTGCCCTGCTGATCCAGTATGCAAATTTCTTTAATTCTTCCTTTTTTAAAGCTCCGCCTGTTACATCACTTAAGATTTTAAGCATATCATTATCGTCATAGATAAGGAAATTTCTGTTCCTCCCCGTTAAATGTGCATTGTTTCTTAAAAGCCACGAACCAAAGGAATGAAACGTTTTAATCATTACATTACCCGATTCAGGAAGCATACTGCGGACCCGCTCTTTCATCTCACCTGCCGCTTTATTTGTAAATGTCACCGCAAGGATCGATTCCGGATATATCCCGTGTTTCTCTATCAGGTAAGCTATCTTCGTTGTTATTACCCTGGTCTTTCCCGAACCGGCACCTGCAAGTATCAGAAGCGGAGAACCGAAATGCAGAACAGCTTTTTTCTGTGCCTCGTTCAATTTATCAAAAAGATCACTCAAAGTGCCGCCTCCAGATCGAAACCCGCACTTCCGGTAATTCTTGCATCGACAACACTGCCTGGATTTAAATCACGTATGGTTTCCACGACAACCGCTCCGTCCACTTCGGGAGCCTGTATAAATGAACGTCCTATATAAAGATTTTCATTCCTGATCTTTTCTTCTATAAGAATCCGCATTTGCATACCTATGTACTTCTTAAGCCGCTTTTCCGTTATTGCAACCTGTGCATTCTCTATGGCTGCTTTTCTGTTTCCGGCAGTCTTTTTCGAAACATGATGTTTCAACAGATAAGCTCCTGTCCCTTCCTCTCTCGAATAGGTAAAAACACCGAGCCAGTCTATTTCCGCTTTTCTCATGAATTCCAGCAGAGTATTAAAGTCATCATCCGTCTCACCGGGGAAACCGACTAAAAAGGTAGAACGTATAACGGCATCAGGCAGAGTCATCCTGATTTTTTCTATTAATTCCAGATATTTTTCCCTGTTTCCCCGCCTTCCCATCGAGGCAAGAATCTTTCCGGATGCATGCTGAAAGGGCAGATCAAAATAGGGAATTATCCTTTTATCCGATTTAATAACGGACAGTAATTCGGCATCGAATTTATCAGGGTAAAAGTAGAGAGGCCTTAGCCAGAAATCCTCTTTTAAAGAGACTATCTCTTTAAAAAGCTTATTCAGTTCCTGTGCACCACGGTCGCTTCCGAAAGACCCGAGATCCTGTGCAACCAGATTTATTTCAAAAATACCATTAGCAAGAAGATATTTAATTTCATCGATTACGGATTCGATACTCCTGCTTTTAAGCCTCCCCCGTATAATAGGAATGGCACAGTAAGCGCATCGGTTATCACATCCCTCGGAAATTTTTACATATGCACTGCCCGGTAATGACAGGAGATAATCCCTTCTGTAATAATCAGGTTCGTACAAACTACTCTCAGGGAACATCCGCACCCTCTTACCTGCCAAAACCATTTCGGATGCTTCCGTAATTCGGCTTAAAGATCTGTTGCCGAAAAAACCGTCGACCTCTTGTAACCCCTCCGGAAGTTCGTTCTTATACCTCTCGCTTAAGCATCCGGTTACCAGTACCTTTTTATCTCCGTATACAGCCTTAAACTTAAGCGCAGTATCTATGGATTCTTCTTTTGCGGACTGAATAAACCCGCAGGTATTAACAAGCAGAAGCTCCGCACCCGCAGGGTCGTTCGAGAGTGTCCAGCCTGCATTAATCAGGTTCTTGACTATTACTTCCGAATCAACCTGGTTCTTCGCACATCCGAGGCTTTCGATATAGAATGTCCGTGGTTTCTTCATGAGAGATTACTGCATTAATAAACGGAAAACATCTTTAAAAGATATTTATCGCCCGTACCGTTTTTTATCCATTTTATCCGTTTTGTAACTACTTCGCCCGGTCTTCCCATTGCGACAGGTTGTCCTGCTACGAAGACTTTTAAAGCCCTGGCATTGGATATCCACAGCATAACCGTATTTTTTATATCCAGGGAAAACTGTTCACCTTTGTGGAAAAAACGCTCGTCCCGCTCTTTATTATCTTTTAAATACCTCAGCATACAGTAGCCGCGGAAACGAAAATCCACGGTAAAAGGTTCTTTAGCGGATGATTCAAGAATAGTAATACTCGCAGCAGCAGAACTTAACGACTGTCCCGTACCGGCCGTTGCAACCGCTCCGGCGGTTTTTTCTTTTTCCGCCCTGGCAACAGGTTTAATAATCTTATAAAGTCCGAGATTAACCCTCTGTACATCGGTTGTTTTATCTATATCGTTCAAAACAATTCTTATATCCGGTTTCGAATTAGAATCCAGATCGAGATAATCTTCCGAACCGACATGCAGATTAATTAATCCATTGGCCGTTTTAAGTATTAACCCGTCGTCTATACTGCTAATCTCTATACTGTAAACCTTTTTCCCCAGCTCATATTCTATAGTATCACCCTTATTAA
>QILZ01000365.1 GCA_003233545.1 Spirochaetales bacterium | reverse complement strand
TACGGTAAGCTCGGTAATCTGAAAGAGGCAAAGAGGGAATTCGAACAGGCGCTTAAGATTAAGCCGGGATGGCTGGATGCTCTTAACAACCTTGGAATAACTCTTCAGAGGCTCGGAGAGCATAAAAGGGCCGTTAAAATCTTTAAGGAGCTTTTAAAACGTGATCCGGATAATCTTAAAGCACGAAACAATTTAGGCGTTGTGTATGATAAACTCGGAAACAGGAAAAAAGCCGTTAAATATTACCGTGAAGCACTTAAGGTTAATCCGAATTATGTTAAGGCGGTATCGAATCTCGGTATTGTTTTCGAAGAGCAGGGTATCTATTCCGAAGCGCTGGTCGAGTTCGAAAAGATTGTAAAGTTAAAGCCGGATAACCTGGATGCACGGATAAGGCTGGGGAACGCTTACAGGCTTATGGACAGATTTCAGGATGCGATAGAGCAGTACACTTATATTCTGGAAAAAGCCCCCGAACACACGGATGCTATAAAAACACTCGGCAGTATGTATTATGAGGCCGGAGAAATCGAGAAGGCGAAGGAGTTTTTTGAGAAATTAAAGTTAATAGAGCCTGATAATAAAGAATACCATTTTGATCTTGCAATGGTACTGAAGGATCAGGGAAAGTATAAGGAGGCAGAGGAAGAGTTAAAATTGTTCTTAGAAAGCGAACCTGAGAATATTAATGCAAGGATGCAGATGGGAGAACTTTACTATGAACAGGGGTTATTTAAGTATGCAGCCCAGGTCTTTAAAGATTTAATCGAGTATGATAGTGAAAATCCTGCACTCTATTATCAACTTGGCAGGGTTTATACAAAAATGGGGGATACTGAAAAGGCCATAGAAGTGTATGAAAAACTTATAACACTGCAGGGCACAAAAGACAATCTTGAAGGGTTTGATCATTTAAAGGATTCACTGGAACTCTACGAAAATGCTATAGCGGAGTATGAACGCAGTTTCCGGGAAGAAAGGGCTATGAATTTACAGCGTCTTAAAGGGGTTTCATTCGATGTATCGGAAGACGGGGAAGAAAAATTCGGAGATGAATTGATAGTGGAAGAATCTGCTAAGCTGGAAGAAGATTCGGTACCCATTATAGATATAGGCGGAATGGAACCTGTACTTTCCATCGAAGAAGAGGAAGAGGAGCTTAAATTAGAGGAAGCGGAAGAGATAAACGAGGAGGAAGAAGAGGTGGTGGAGATAAATGATGAAAGACCGCCTTCCCTGATAAATCTTCTGGAAGATCAGGAATTGTACGAAGAAAATCCGAACTGGAAGGATTTTCAGCTCCCGCCGCAGTTTACGGAGGAAAAAGCTCCTTCGCATGATAGAGATATTAAGCCGCAGGCTGACGAGATGGATGCAGCCCCGGAGGCTGCAGGTGAGGCTGCCCCTGAAGCTGCCCCTGAAGCTGATAAACAGGATTTCCTGCGGAAGGGTGCAGAGGAGAATCCGGATGCTTCTGCCGGTTTTTCCGAAACGGGAGGAGCCGTTATTGCCGAATCTTTAAGAGAATCGGTAAGTGCCCAGAGGGATATGGTGGACAGGCTCTCCCATAAAATAGACGAGATAGGAAGAAAACTGGATAAAGGTCCGCAGGTTGTTCCTGTGCCCTATCCCTATCCGTCGGTTCGAAGCGATGATATTCCCCTGATGGAAGAACCCGGGACGCTCCATGAGAATCCTTTACAGACACTTCCTGTACCTGATACGGAGTATCCGCCGGATGAAGAAGAAGATTCGGGAGGCATTCCTTCGTACTTAAGTGAATCCGATGTGGCTGACGGGGAAGAAGAGGAATCCGGTAAAGAGTATCCGGAAACGGAAGAGCTTTCGGAACTTGAAGCTGTCCCGGATGATGAATCTGCGGATGATGAAGCCGAAGCCTACCTTGAGGAAATCAAGGAAATGCCGGACGAGTCCCCTAAGAGTGCCACCGAAGTTAGAAAGGAACTTAAGGATTACTTAAACGGGGTTAAAGAGAGCCTTAATGAACCGGCGCAGAACGGTCCGGCAGAGAAAGAAAAACAGGCAGGTGATCCGGCGAGGCTGCTTGACTATCTCGCTAAACTATCGGATTATTTGCCCGTAGAAAAGCGGGCGGTCTTTTTAAAAAGTGATAAAAGGCTTCAGATGGAATATGTAAGGTCCAGATTATCCGGTAAAACAGGTTTAAGAAAAACGATAGAAAAAAAATATCACCCTGAAGGAATTAAAAAACCTGTTACGATTACCAGGAAGAATTTAAAAGGTACCTTTGCATATCTCGAAGGACTGGCTGGGTGTTATCCGGATAAGACACTTGGAAGCGCCATGAAAGTGAAGCTTGATAATATTCTGGAAAAAATATAATTACTCGAGGTTATTATGGAGAAACAACAGATCTTAACAATTATTAAATCATATATAAGTAAAATGCCGAGTCTGCCGACAACGGTATCTAAGATACTTCAGATATGCAATGACCCGAAGACATCACCTGGCGATTTAAACCAGGTAATAAGCCTCGATCCGGTGCTGATGGGAAAGGTCATGCGTTTAATAAACTCGGCGTACTATTCGCTTCCGAATCAGATAACATCATTGGTTCGTGCAATAATAATGCTTGGTATAAATACCGTTAAAAATCTTGCCATCAGTACGGCCATACTGGGAAATCTCGGCAAAAAGAATAATTTCCAGGCTCTGAATATGAATGGTTTCTGGAGGCATTCCATCTGCGTCGGTGTTACATCCAAATTAATAGCAAGGTACAGAAAGGTAGATCCTTCCCTCTTAGAGGGATACTTTGTAGCGGGGCTCTTACATGATCTGGGGAAAATACCGCTTAACAACAAGATGTCCGATGAGTATGTGGAGGCAATATCCCTTACGGATAAAGAACATATTCCCCTGTATAAATCAGAGGAACAGGTAATAGAGGTTAATCATGCCGAGGTTGGGAAATTGATTATAGAGAGCTGGAAATTGGGAAAGGATATAGAGAATGCTGTTTATTATCATCATGCCCTGGATGAATATCAGGGAGAGTTTCTTGACGTTGTCTATACAATAGCCGCTGCAAACATATTTGCAAATACCTTCGAGATCGGTTTTTCGGGAGACAGGTATCCTGAAAAACTTCCCGGCTCTGTTTTTAAATACCTCGGAATCAACTGGGATTATCTTGAGGGTATAGAAGATCAGGTAAAATCCGAAATAGAAAAAGCGCAGATTTTTCTCAGAGTAGCGAGCTAGAGGAGCTATAAGGAGCATTATATGTCGATCAGTTTAACTTTCTGGGGTGTAAGAGGTTCCATCCCGTGTCCCGGGCCAAAGACTGTTAAATACGGCGGGAATACCGCATCACTGGAGCTTCGTTTCGGACCGGATAACCGTCTTGTTATTGTAGATGCAGGTTCCGGAATACGGGAGCTTGGAAATAAGCTGGTTAAAGAGGATCTTAGAAAGGGTCCGATAAAAACAGAAATCTTTTTAACGCATACGCACTGGGACCATATAATGGGCCTTCCGTTTTTTACCCCTATCTATATACCCGGAACGGAGTTAAAAATATACGGTCCTGTAACATACGAAGAGGATTCGCTGGATAGAATTGTCGGAGACCAGCTCAGGTATCGTTATTTTCCTGTAAGGCAAAGCGAGCTTGCTGCGGATATTAAGTATTTCCCATTAAAAGAGAGTGTTCAGGATCTGGGGGATGGGATTGTCTTAAAAACCAAATATTTAAATCATCCGATTCTCGATCTCGGATATCGATTCGAATACGACGGCAGAATTTTATGCACAGCTTATGATACCGAGCCTTTCATAAATGTTTTCGAAGTCAGCCCTGATTCACCGGATTACGATGAGGCTGCGGTTAAGGAGGGTGAGCTTGTTGCGAAGGAAGAGAACGAAAAGGTACTTGAGTTCTTTAAAGATGCTGATATTTTAATACATGATACACAGTATACACAAAAAGAGTATATGGATTCAAAACTCGGATGGGGCCATTCTTCGTTCGAATGGGCTATCAATGCAGCCCATAAAGCAGGAGTAAAAAAGCTTTACTTTTTTCATCATGATCCTTTAAGAACCGATGAGGAACTGGACAGGTTAAGGGATAAATATCGAAGAGCAGTAAACGGGAAGACAGACCTTTTTATCGACGTTGCAGAGGAAGGAAAGGTTATAGAGGTGTAAAGACCTTGCCATTTTTAAACTATACTGCTATGTTACCTTTAAACTATACTACCGGGGGATTAGCTCAGTCGGCAGAGCGATAGGTTCGCAATCTATAGGTCAGGGGTTCGAATCCCCTATCCTCCAGGGCTGGAAATTGTAGAGATGCGTGGCTTCCTTATTGGGCTTCTATTAGCAGTATTTCTGATATCGTGCCGAACTACCCCTGTGCAGACTCTGCAGGGGGGTAAACCTGAAAAAAATATTAAAAAATCTGCAGAAAAACCTGAGCTTTCCATAGCAAAGGAAAGTCCTTCTATTTTAAAGGGAATAATTCCCCTTAAGCAGGAGCCGAGTCCTGTTTCCGAGGATGTTGTGGAGAAATATCTTGACAGCATGACTATAAAACAAAAAATCGGACAACGGTTTATGTCATGGATACCCGGTACCAATTTAACAGAGCAGGCAGTGGAACTTATCAGAAAAGGGTATATCGGCGGTGTAATATTAAACTCACAGAATATCAGGAATCGTGAACAGGTAAAAAATCTTACCGGGAAACTGCAGAAAACGGCTTCCCGGAACAGGCCACAGTTAAAACTGTTAATCGGAGCGGATCAGGAAGGCGGCAGAGTGGTAAGGTTTAAATTTAAGCAGTTTACCAGGTTCCCCGCTGCATTTTACTGGGGGGAGCATAAAGACCCCTACTTTATCGAAGCTGCCGCTTATATAACTGGGAAGGAAATATCGGAAATCGGATGTAATATTAATTTCGCACCGGTCCTTGACCTTTACGGCAGGCCTGATAATACTGTTATCGGAGACAGGTCGATGGGAGATAATGTTTCCTTAGTGGGAGAATACGGATTGTTCTATTTAAAAGGAGCTCGAGAAGCCGGAATAATACCCGTGATAAAGCATTTCCCCGGGCATGGGATTACATCGGTAGATTCCCATGAGCATCTTCCTGTTGTAAATATCACCGAAGCCGAGTTGATGAAAAGGGATATTCTGCCTTTTAAAATGGCCATAGATAATGGTGCGGATGTTGTTATGACAGCGCATATCCTCTATAAGAATATTGATTCCGAATATCCTGTTACATGTTCTAAAAAGATTATAACGGGGATACTCCGGGATAAACTTAAATTTAAAGGGGTGGTTATATCCGATGCGATAGATATGGGAGCATTAACGGAGAACTTTTCCATGAAAGAAATCCTTAATAAAAGTATTAATGCAGGAGTCGATATTATACTTGTAAATTCCAGATACGATACGCTTAAACTGGAATCTGTTGTAATGGATCTTTATAAGCATGGAAAGATTAGTATTAAGACAATTAATGAAGGTGTTAAGCGGATAATAAGGTTAAAATTAAAATACGGTCTGCTGCCTGTGAAGTAAGAATAAAGGCCGGAGAGGGGGATATGCATTGACTGGCGAATATGATAATTCGGTACTGCTTGTAATAGATGTTCAGAATGATTTCTGTCCCGGAGGCATGCTTGCCGTGCCGGAGGGGGACCTCGTTGTGCCTGTGATTAACAGGCTTATGCATAAATTTGCAAAGGTAGTTGCAACTCAGGACTGGCATCCTGAAGGCCACCTGTCATTTGCCTCCGTCCATCCGGGGAAAAAGGTCATGGAAACAATAACCATTAATGGGATAAAGCAGGTTTTATGGCCGGATCACTGCGTTCAGGGCATGGCAGGAGCGGATTTTTATCCCGGGTTGGACTTAAGCGGGGTCTCTTTGATTTTAAGAAAGGGAACGAACAGGGAAACAGATTCGTACTCGGCCTTTTTTGAGAACGACAGAAAAACAGCAACGGGCCTGGACGGTTATTTAAAGGGTCTGCACATGGATACGGTTTATCTTACAGGGCTTGCAATGGATTACTGTGTTTATTATACGGCTCTCGATGCGGTTAAGCTGGGATATAAAACGAGAATTGTCCTGGATGGAGTACGCGGTGTGGATTTTCCGGAAGGAAATGCAGATAAAGCTCTTGAGGATATGAAGCAAAAAGGTGTGGTAATTATAGAATGAACGGCAGCCTCGCACTGTTTACCGACCTCTACGAATTGACAATGATGCAGGGGTACCACAAATACGGGTTAAATCCATATGTGGTTTTCGATATGTTTTTTAGACGGCAGCCCTTTAAAGGCGGGTTTTCCGTTTTTGCGGGACTTGAGGATGTTGTAAAAGGTATTACGGAGTTACGGTTTTGCAGCGATGACATTAAATATCTTTCCGGGCTCGGATTGTTCGGAGACGGCTTTTTACAGTACCTTGCCGATTTTAAATTTAAAGGCGATGTCTATGCCATGGATGAGGGGACCCTGGTTTTCCCCAACGAACCGCTTGTAAGGATACACAGCAGTCTCATAGAAGCACAGCTCATAGAGAGTTTTATACTTAATACGATTAATTTTCAGACACTTATTGCAACAAAGTCAGCCCGTGTTTATCTTGCATCGAGGGAGGGAGTGGTTCTCGAGTTCGGTTTAAGACGGGCGCACGGCATAAACGGTGCAATGGCGGCTTCGAGGGCTGCCTTTATAGGCGGTGCTGCCGCAACTTCCAATACGCTTGCAGGCAAAGTGTATGGAATACCGGTTAAGGGCACGATGGCGCATTCATGGGTAATGGCATTCGACAGTGAGTACGAGGCCTTTAAAAAATATGCGGATACCTACCCTGATAATTCGGTATTCCTTATAGATACGTACGATTCACTGGGCAGCGGAATAAATAATGCAATATCCGTTGGGAAGTATCTTAAGGGTATGGGAAAAAATATAGGTGTCCGCCTGGACAGCGGTGATCTGGAGTATATCAGCAAAAAAGTAAGACAGAAACTGGATAAAGCAGGACTTGAAAATGCAAAGATAACGGTCTCCAATGAGCTCGATGAGATGATTATTAATCAGCTTGTTAACAGGGGAGCGCCGGTGGATTACTGGGGTGTCGGTACAAAGCTTGTCACAGCGGGAGGTGATTCTTCCCTGACAGGTGTTTATAAGCTTGTGGCCAAGAGGACGGATAAAGTTTTTGAACCTGTAATAAAACTTTCCGATAATCCTCAGAAGGTTACAAACCCCGCGCTGAAACAGGTTTACCGGTTTTACAATGGGGATAATATGCTGCTTGCCGACTTTTTAGCCCTGGAAGATGAACCCGTCAGGAAAGGGCGGCAGTACAGATTTTATCACCCGATGTTCGAGTATAAGTATCTAAAGGTAAAGGATTACTCTGAGATAGAGCCTCTGCTTTTATTAAAGGTAAAAAACGGGAAAATCGTATATGAGCCTCCCGATCTGAGATCGATCCGGGAAAAAACAAAGAATAACCTTAAAATGCTCGATGATACGTATAAGAGACTTATTAATCCGCATATATATAAGGTTTCTCTCTCTGAGAAGTTAAAGCGGGTAAAGTTCGCTTTAATAAAGAAGCATCTAAAGGAACAGGCGGGGTATTGATAGTATCGGATAGAACACTGAAGGAACTTTTAAGAAGCGGGGAACTGCTCGTGGAACCGCTGGAAGATTATCAGATTCAGCCTGCTTCGATAGATTTGAGGCTCGGTAATAATTTTTTAAAGATGGATGAGAATTCGGCAGAATCGATTACGATGGATTCTGAAATCAGGTACAATGAGATAACAAGAGAGGAGATTGTAATACCGCCGCAGTCTTTTATGCTCGCGGTAACGAGGGAGTATGTAAAGCTTCCGGATTATATGACTGCCTTTGTGGAGGGGAGAAGTTCCATAGGGCGGATAGGGCTCTTTATCCAGAATGCAGGCTGGGTGGACCCCGGATTCGAGGGGACTATAACACTGGAACTGTACAATGCAAACAGGCTGCCGATACGCTTAACAAGCGGGAGGAGGATATGCCAGATAGTATTTGCATTGATGGATAAAAAGGCGGACTTCCCTTATTCCGGGAAGTATCAGTATCAAAGGGGAGTTAAGGGCAGCAGGTTGTACGAAGATATGGATAAAAACTGAATAAACAGATTGACTGTAATCTGTTTATTACTTAACATGGACTAATTTTAAATAATTGCATAAGAAGAGGGATTACTCATGAAGAGGAAGAGATGGTGGCTTTGGATTTTACTGATTGTAATTCTCGCGGTGATCGCAGTCGGAGTTTATATAAACTCGCTCTCTTTTGATACGACACTGCATTTTAAACTGAAGGACGCAGTAAGCAGGCAGTGGGTATGGAAGTCCGATATTCAGCTGGAAAACAGGGTGATAGAGGGATTTTTCCAGAAGGATTTTACCTTTACCCATCTTAAACCCGGGAAGCAGGAACTTAAGATAGAGGCGCCCTATTATGTCTCTAAGAACATCGAGGTTACCATTAAAAAGGGCAGGAATGTAATAGAAAAACCCATATATCTAACCGGGTATGAAATTCCGAATCTGGACCATTTTGTTATTTTTACGAGCAAGGCCGACAACGGCATTAAGCTCGAAATACGTCCGGTGGGCAAGGATAAAAAAGCGGTAATAAATCATCCGTGTCTTAATATTCGAATTATAGTGAGAGTTTCCGAACAGTTAAAGAACGGTGTTTATGTTGTTGAACCTACGGATTCCGGTTCCGGAAGAGGTAAGGAGCTGTACAGGGACGAAATAAAATGGAGCTGGGATGCAGCTCCTGGAACGATTTTTCGTTACAGTGCGGTTGTGCCTTCTGCCGGCATAAAGAAAAGTGAAGCTTCTTACTGGGTTCTCGATTATCTTCTGATAGTTCCGGATCCGAGAAAGATTAAGGATAAAGAGCTTGATAATGTTGTAAAAAAGGTTCTCTCCTTTGATTCCGTAAAGGAAACGACAAATTACTTGGATGGTTATAAGGGGCGGATCAGTTATTATACGGATACTACCTGGAATGAAAAGGCAAAACAGTAGTGAGGTTTTTATATCAATAAGTTTCACAGAATTTGTGAAAAAGCAGGAGGCTTGAGTTGATTCAAACAGAAGGTTTGACAAAGAAATATGGTGATTTCACAGCAGTAGATAGTGTTGATCTTAGTATACCTGCCGGTGAGATTTATGGTTTTTTAGGGCCGAATGGGGCGGGGAAAACATCGACGATTATGATGCTTTTAGGAATAACATCCCCAACCGCAGGCAGAATACAGCTCTTCGGAGAGGAGTATACATCCGGCAGACTGGATTTGCGGAGACGTATCGGTGTGGTTCCCGAGAAACACCCGGTAGGGATGTGGTCATGGATGACTGCGGGTGAGTATTTGAGTTTTTTTGCCGATATATTCGGTTTAAAAAATCCCGGGAAGAGGATAGAAGATCTGTTAACCCAGGTCCAGTTGATAGGTGTGGCAAATAAGCGGATATCCGAATTTTCAAGGGGAATGCTTCAGAAGTTAAGCATAGTCCGTGCTTTGCTGCACGACCCTGATATTCTTTTTCTGGACGAACCGATATCCGGTCTGGATCCTATCGGAATAAAACAGGTACGGGATCTTATAATAGCGGAAAACAGGGAAGGCAGAACTATCTTTATTTCTTCTCACCTCTTATCCGAGATGGAAAAAATATGCCACAGGGTCGCTATTATATTTAACGGGAAGCTTCTTGCCGAGGACAGTATGGATATTCTTCTTTTAAAGCTTGCACGGGACAGGGAGATCGATATAGATCTGGAAGAGGTTCCTGCCGGTCTCGCCGAAGAGATAGAGAAATTAGACTTTGTAAACAGTGTTTCCGTTACGGAAAACACTATTGCAGTAAAGGTACCGAAAGAGGGTGATTACAGAAAAGATATCTCCCGGTTTCTTATTAAGAAGGAACTTATTCCTCTCCAGTTCAAAGAAAAGTCGATATCCTTAGAAGAGGCTTTTGTTACGATTACGCATGATAATGTTAAGCTACTCGCCGGAGTCGGAGGTAAAGCATGAATTACAGGCTCAATGCTGTAAAAGCAATTTCACGAAGAAAAATATTTGAAACTTTTATAACCCCTGGTTTCTATATTGCACTTTCCGTAAGTCTGCTTCTGGGTTATTTTCTTATAAACGGGTTTATTAATTCGATAGATTCAAGCGGTTTAAACTACGGATTAAATCCGGTATATGAATTGATCGCAAAGTCCCTTTCGGGAGCTTTCGGGGGTACCTTTGTAATAAAGCTGTTTTCCGAAGGTCCCTTTCTCTTTGCACTGTATATCGCATATATTCCTTTTCTGCTCTATTTAACCATAAGCTCTGTTTTTAAATTCGGCTTCGAAAAGAAGGTCGGCGCGATCGAGCTTCTGGTTTACGGGCCTTCCGACGGCACTTCGTATTTTCTTGCTTCTCTTGTAAAGGATATAGTTCTTACATTCGTATTTCTCGGTGCGATTCTGATTTTTTTCTGGATCACAGCCATTGTTAATAATTTGGTACTGGGGCCTGAATTTTTTTACTCGTGTATTGTTATCCTTTTTCTTTCTCTCGCTTTCTTTTCCTATGGTATTATTTCTTCCGTTGTAACCGATAGTGCGGCATCCGGTATCGCCCTGTTCCTCGGTATATCCGTATTCTTTATAATTCTGCAGATGGGTTCTTTTGCCATTATCAGCGGATATGTAACAAACCTTTCCAATGTACTTGCATGGGTAGTTAAGTGGGTTTCGCCTCTATTCTACTGGCATCTTGCACTGTCTTCCATAGGTTACGGCAACGGGGGGGTATTTGTTGTAAACCTCTTTCTTTTATTATTGTTATCCGTTGTAATTCTTGTAATAAGCCACCTTGTATTAAAAGCGAGAGGAGTAAGGGTATGAAAAAGTTAAGATTTACACTTTTAGTTATTGCACTTGCAGTTCTGGTCATTATTCCTGCTGTAGCGGATGTACCTGTGCGTAAAGAAGAGCTTATATATTCGATTATGGCGTTTCTCGGCAAGGAGTATTCCGGGACTTTTGCCAGGCAGGATGCGGGTACATTCTACATTATGGCAGGGGTCGATAATTTTATTACCATTAGAAAAACACTTGTATATTTCTGGCCGATTACCCGGGACTGGAAGGTGGATACCGATGCTTTAAATAAGCCGTTCGAAGGGACAATAGAGATTAAAGGTAAAAATATGCCTTTAAAGAAGTTAAAACAGGTGCGTTATACCTACTACAATGCGCCGGGAGAGTATCAGGTCAACTGGAAGGTATTCATGGGAAGCGCCGCTGATAAGGAGTGGAAAAAATATTCGGAACTTGTCGCTGAATACTGGAAGGCTGTAGGGCAGTACTATAAGGATAAGGCCAGGTACGAGGCCGGCCTGAATGCTTTAACAAAGAGAATTTCAGAGGCCCGTAAAAAGGGAGAGGATACAAAGAAGTTTTTAAAGGACCTTAATGCCCTCAAAAAACCTCCGGAGCAGCCTAAAGGACCCTCCTACTATGTAAGACCCCTGGAGAAAGCGTTTATTTTTAACCTTCCTCCCGGAGAATATACGGTGCGTTTTCTTACGAAAGACGGAAAAATCATGGAAGGTTCGGAAAAAAAGGTCGTTGTCTATAAAAAGAGAAGAGCTAACGGAGTCGGGTATGATGTTATACCCGCAGACAGGTGGACTCGTCCTGTTCAATCCAATACACCCTCATCGGTACTCTATATAGACGGCACTACAGACCTTTACCTGCGTCCCTTTTACCAGGATGAATTTAACGACCTTTACTACAATAAAACTATTAAAAACGATTCCAGGGGAAATCCTAACATCATGAAATGGGTTAGAATACAGCAGGTCCCAAAGGCACGTGTGGAGGTTACCAGGAAAGGTGCCACAACGCAGGTTGTTCTGGAAAAACCGTACTACATACAGCAGACTAAAGGTGCTTCTTTAGGGTATAAGATTGTTCCCTTCGATCCGAAAAAACAGGGAGAGGGAAGGCAGCCGAGCTTAAGGGCTTTTTATATTCCGATTCAGAGGGATATGAAGTATTTAAAGGTCAGTCTGCAGGACAAAAACGGGAATTATCTAAAAGGCAGCGACAGACAGGTGCGGATCATAATACGCTCACAGAATTCCCTGTTTATTTTATTGCTTTCATTACTGCCCCTGGCGCTGATGTTTCTGGTAATTGCCATACGCTCTAAAAAGTATTCTCAAGGGTAACACGGCATGTATATAGGCTCGAAAGAGGTAAAAACAGGGGCTGTCCCGCTTATAATAGCTGAAGCGGGTACGGCTCATGGAGGAAACCTTGGACGGGCTTATGAACTTATCAGCAGGGCTAAAGATGCCGGCGCGGACTGCGTTAAATTTCAGGCAGTATATGCGGACGAAATAATTCACCGCAGCACAGGGATGGTAGAGCTTCCCGGCGGCAGTATAGATCTTTATAAAAGTTTTAAAGCCCTGGAGCGGGATGAAGAGTTTTTCAGGAGTATTAAAGCTTATACAGAGGAGAAGGAGTTACTGTTTCTCTGTACCCCCTTCGGTATAAAAAGTGCACGAATACTTAAGAATCTTAATGTTAAGGCTGTTAAGATTGCATCGCCGGAACTGAATCATTTTCCCCTTCTGCGCGAAGTAGCTTCTTATCATGTTCCGGTTATACTTTCCACAGGGGTTTCGAAGGTCTGTGATATAGAAAAAGCACTTGGAATAATGGGAAAAGACACTGTTCTTCTGCACTGTGTTACATCATATCCCGCTCCGGAAGAGGACTACAACCTGAAATTAATAGAGAGTTTAAACCGTATATTCGGCATAGTCACGGGAGTCTCGGATCATTCCCTGGACCCCGTTCTGGTCCCTGTTCTGTCTGCTGTACAGGGTGCTGCCGTAATCGAGAAACACTTTACCATATCGAGGAGTAATAATGGCCTGGATGATTCTATTGCTCTGGAACCGGATGATTTTAAGAAACTGACGACGGAGGTAAAGGCTGTATATTCGAGAGGTACGGAGGAAACCCTGTCGTATCTGGAAAAATTGTACGGCGAAACGAAGGTTATAGAAGTTTTAGGGGATGGTGTTAAGAGGCTTTCCCCATCCGAGGAAAATAACTACACTACAACAAACAGGTCGATACATGCTGTAAAGCCGATAAAGGCCGGTGATCTTTTAAGTGCTGAAAATATTGCGCTTCTCAGGACGGAAAAGAATCTTAAACCGGGAATGCACCCTGAGATGTTCGGGATTATTATCGGAAGAAGGGCGGTAAGGGATATTGCAGACGGAGACGGGATTGTCCCGGATGATCTGCTGGGGGAGAAAGAGAGTTAATTATCGTGTCTGACGATGAAATGTTTCAGCTTGTAGATGAAAACGGAAAAGCAGCCGGGACCGCATCGAGAGGGGAGTGCCATGGAAATCCTGAGTTGCTGCATTCCGTTGTACACCTCCATCTGTTTAATGCTTCTGGGGAGCTGTTTTTACAGAAACGCTCATTAAGTAAAAAACGGTTTCCTGACCTCATGGATACTTCCGTGGGCGGTCATATTAAAGCTGATGAATCCGTAGAAGAGGCTCTTATGCGGGAGGTAAAGGAGGAAATCGGCATAGATGCTACCGGTGCTAAATACCTGTACGGTTATATTTACAGGGACGATTTCGAGGCTGAATATGTGCATACCTTTTTGCTTGTTTGTTCTCCGGCATGCGGTACTATCCGATTTGATTCTGCGGAACTGAGCGGCGGAGCTTTTTATACACCGCAGGATATAGAAAGATTCAGGACAAAGGAAAGATTAACGCCGACCTTCGAGCTCGAGTATAAAAAGTTAACGGAAAGGAACCTTTTGTAAGCGGATACTAATGGGATTTACACTATTTATCACATACAGTGCCATTCTTGTACTCTCTGTTAACAGCCAGATATTCCCCTCTATGCTGTCGCAGATTAATGAGACTCCGTTTATGCAGGGAATATTCTTAGCCTTTCTGTTTCTCCTCTTTCCTTTTACAGCAGCAGGTATAGGTATGGTAACGGACAAGTTGGGGAAGCGTCCGGTGCTTGTGGCGGGATCCATTCTCCTCGGAGTTCCGTTTATTATATCCGCCTTTGTAAGCAGTTTCTGGATAAGGACCTTTACGGTTATTCTGTTTGGTATCGGAATGGGTGCGGTAGAGGGCCAGGTATCCGCGTTACTGTCGGATTCATTCCCGGGAAGAGAACGTTCCATAATGAATGTCTCCCAGACCTTTTTTTCGATAGGTGCTGCGGGCGGGCCGTTTCTTATTGTCATCCTGTACAGGATTTTCCCTGCTATGAAAATATTCTGGATACTTTTTTCTGCCGGCCTGGCAGGTATTGTTTTAGCTGCAGGTTTTATGTTTCTTAAAACGAATCAGGCGGTAACTCCCGCTGCAAGAAAGGTGAATATCAAAGAGCTTTTTTCCGACAGATCATGGAAGTTTCTTGCCGTAAGTTTGTTTGTTTATGTTGCGGCGGAGATGGGAACCGTAAGCTGGCTTGCAAAATACGGCACGGATCAACTGGGATTAACTGCGGGGACTGCTCCTTTATGTATCGCTCTATTCTGGGCCGGGCTCGGTTTAAGCAGAATATTAGTCGGTTCGGCTTTAAATGGAATTAAAAGCAGGTCGATTCTGATTTTTTCATTTTTGTTTACGCTTACCTTCCAGGTATTAACATTCAGTACGCTGAAGTTATGGATTGTACTCCCTTCGATCCTGTTTATGGGTATCGGAATGGGGCCTGTATGGCCTACGATTGTTTCCGTTGCCGGTACCCGCTACAGCGGCTCCAATGGTTTCGCTGTCGGGGCGCTTATAGCCGTGGGTGGTATTGCAGTATCCCTGGTGCAGCCGGTGGTTGGTATCCTGTCGAAACAGTCTGTGCTCGGGCTTCGCTTAACCCTGCTTTCCCTGTCTTTACTTACAATTTATAACCTTATTCGTACCGGCTTTTTAAAGAGAAAAATGGAAATATTTTAATTAATTTTAGGAATGAGGTAAGAATTATCGTTTAAATTACTGGACTAAAAATGCTATCTTGTATACCCTTCGCTGTATCGGATAATAATCTATGGAAGATAGACTTACGGTAATCAAGGATAAGAAGAAAAACAGTACGGTATATTACAGTAAATACAATCCTGCTTCGGAACTGATGTACGATATCGAAGAAGCGGATGAGGATTTTCTGTGGATGGTATATGAAATAGAGAGACTGCGGAATGAAAATATGCACTTGAGAGAGTTTGTAGATCATATTAAAGGAACTATATAAAGAAATTCAGGGTGGATGATATTATGCTTTTAGCTGCATGGAAAATGTTTAATGCTTAAACGTTTCAGCATCTCTCTCGAAGATACACTGCTTGACAGGTTCGATGAAATGATAGCAACCGAGGGGTATTCCAACAGGTCGGAAGCGATCCGGGACCTTATACGTGGTCTTTTCGTGCAGAAAGAGTGGCTGCAGGGTGATAAGGAAACCGCAGGAGTTGCGGTAATCGTCTATGATCACCACAGGCATGAACTTGCCCGGAAGCTTGTCGATGTACAGCATCATGACTTTAAGTGTATCGTTTCTTCGCTGCATACGCACCTCGATGAACATAACTGCCTCGAGGTTATCGTGCTAAGGGGTAAAGCAAAAAAGATACAGAAACTGGCCGACTCCCTGATAAGTACACGCGGTGTAATTCACGGACGTTTTATCGGAACAACGACCGGAAAAGAACTTTCATAATATTTTAAAGGAGTTTAAAATTGAGAAGAATTGCTATTATGGTTTTAGTGCTTACGGCATTAGTGCTGCCGGTTTTAAATTTATCGGCGGAGGGATATAACCTTCCGAAGGGCCTTTACGCTGTTATGCAAACTTCAAAAGGGAAAATTATCCTTAAGCTCGAATACAAAAAAGTTCCGATGACCGTTATGAATTTTGTGGGATTGGCGGAAGGAACGATTAAGGCCAATGATAAAAAAGGTAAACACTTCTATGACGGGCTTAAATTTCACAGAGTAATACCTAATTTTATGGTGCAGACAGGCGATCCTGCGGGGAACGGATCGGGCGGTCCGGGATACGAGTTTCCGAATGAGATACGTAAAGATCTGAAATTCGACAAACCCGGAGTTCTCGGGATGGCCAACAGAGGACCGAATACCAATGGAAGCCAGTTTTTTATTACCCACAGGGCAACACCCTGGTTAAACGGGTATTATACGGTTTTCGGCCATGTTGTTACAGGCCAGGATGTTGTAAAAAAAATCAAGAAGGGCGATAAGATTACAACGGTTAAGATACTTCGTGTCGGAAGGGATGCGGAGAAATTCAAGGCTACACAGTATACCTTCGATGCGGCAGTTAAAAATGCAAAAGCAGATGTAATAAAAAAAGCCGGGGAGAAAAGAGAAATGGATTTGAAAGTGATAAAAGAAAAATGGCCGAATGCATCGGAAACAAAAAGCGGCTTAAGATATATTGTCTTAAAAAAAGGAACAGGAAGCTCGAGTCCTGCTGACGGAACCACTGTAAGTGTAAATTACGAAGGGAAACTATTGGATGGAAAAGTATTCGACAGTTCATATAAAAGGGGGAAGCCTGCTTCTTTTAAGATCGGCCAGGTGATAGAGGGCTGGAATGAAGCTCTAAAAACCATGAAGAAAGGCGAAGAACGGCTGTTGATTATCCCGCCGGAACTGGGCTACGGGGAAAGGGGATATCCCGGAGTAATTCCTCCGAACGCCTTTTTAGTCTTTAAAGTGGAACTGCTTGGTTTTTAGATATGTATCTGTGCAAACCGGTGAGTAAACCCGGGGGCTATGTTCCGTTCTGTTTTTTCCAGTTTTCGGCGAGTTTTTTAAAGGTGGAGTCTGCATGTTTAAAAAAGATTTTGTACGACTCACAGAGGTAGCTGCGTTCCTGTTTTGGCTGTGAATTACCAGGTTCTGCGGTATTGGGTGCAGCGTACTGCCGGTATTTGGGGCAGCCGCCCCTGCAATGCTGCAGATAAGGGCATTTCCGGCACGAGTCGGGGAGATTCCTTTTTACACTTCCGAATTCGTTCTGAAGCGGGCTGTTAAGAAGGTCTGTAAGTTTGTCGGTCATAACATTTCCTGGTTTCCATTCCGGTTCGACAAAAAAATCGCACGAATACACATTTCCGTTATGTTCGATTACAACATACTTGCCGCATTCCTCCTGCAGCGTGCATTCCGGAGCTTCCAGGCCGACATAGGTAAAAAACACCGAATCGAACCATCTTACCGATGTAGCCGGCCTGTCCTGTCTGAAATCCGATATCCACAGATCAAAAATAT
>QILZ01000014.1 GCA_003233545.1 Spirochaetales bacterium | reverse complement strand
ACAGGGTAAGTCCGTGAGTGTGTATTCCCATAGCCTCTGTCGTAACAATGATTTCCGTTATATAGGCGGCATCTTTTTCCTTTACTCCCTTCGATACCAGATATTTTCTGCCGAAGCTGATAAGTTTTTCAGGATTTATAACTTTAAACTGCATTGTATATAACCTCCGAAAGCCGTTTTTTTAGTATACCGCTTTTATCCGAAGCGGGCAATCACTCCTTTTGTAAAAAAATCCACTGGAAAAGGATGGACTTTTCTGATAGATTCTCATATAAACGACACTTAAAAGGTGCCGGCGGAGGGAGATTATGAGTGTTAAGAGATATGTATTAAAATTTTTTCCGGTGATATTTTTTCTGGTTTCGCTTTCCTTTGCCATGGGTGAGGGCAGCAGGAATTCTGTATCTGCAGGTATTTTAAGCCTTAATCTTCAGGGTGCATATTCATTCGGTAATTCGGAGGGGTGGGGCATTAACGGAGGCTTTGCTCCGGTATCTTATAAAGTTGTCGACGGTTCACAGTTGTCCCATGAAACGAATGATCCGGGGAGGTCTCTCGGTACAACATGGGGAGGTGCCCAGGCCAGGGCTGTAGTTTCGTACCTTTTAAAATATCCGTTTTTAACAGGGAACGGAGCTCTTTTTAAGGATAATTCCATTTCGTATAAGTTTTCCGGCGGGCTTTCGCCTGTTTCGGTAAATGTACTTGCTTCCGTAACCGTTACACCGGCAGCGCTCTTAAAGTTATCCGCAGGTGCGGAAGGCGGCACGGGCTGGTATGCCGGGTTTAACGGGTTAGGCCGAAATCTTGCCGGCATTGATTATACTGCGCCTCAGCATGAACCCTTTTCCGGTGTTGTCTGCAAACTCTGGATGTCTGCTGCTTTTCAGTTCGATGTGGGAGCTGTTATACCCGGGAAATGGATGCATATCGTTATGGCGGCCGTGCCGAAGGTGGAGTACAGGACATTTACCGGTGCGGATAACAATACTCCGTGGCAGTGGGAAGCGGATGAGGGTGAGAACTTTAACGGGTTCAAATTTAAAAGCACCTACTTTTTAGGTTACCGGCTTCCTTTTGCCATCGATACCGTGGGTATCCTTGTCGATACGGAGCAGTATATGGGTAAGACCGCAGCCCTTTCGACCATGGAATCCGGAGGATGGGGCAGCGATTTTGTAAAGGTTTACTTCGGTCCTCTTGCAAATATTAAGCTCGGAGAGAAATCAGGCCTTACTGTCCTTTTCCAGTTAAAGAATGGACGTGACTATACTGATGACACAATAGGAAACAGATTTTTTGAATACCGCAGTTATTCCGGCTGGTATATCGCTCTTTACAGACTGGCTTTAAGTTATACTGTAAAATTCTGAAGAAATTATAAAAGGGAGAAATTCGAATGGGTAAAAACCTCTTTAACAAAGTATGGGAACTTCATAAGGTAAAGACACTACCCTCGGGACAGGATCAACTGTTTATCGGCCTGCATCTTATACATGAAGTTACTTCTCCGCAGGCTTTTCAGATGCTGCGCGAACGGGGATTAAAGGTTATGTTTCCGGAGAGGACTTTTGCGGCTGTAGATCATATTTTACCTACGGATGATCAAAAGAGGCCGTTTCGGGACTCTCTTGCGGAGGAGATGATCGAGGCACTGGAGAAGAACACGAAAGAGTTCGGCATAAAGTTTTTCGGCCCGGACACGGATTATCATGGAATTGTACATATTATAGGTCCGGAACTCGGACTGACCCAGCCGGGGATGACGGTGGTATGCGGAGATTCTCATACATCCACTCACGGAGCGTTAGGCGCCATAGCCTTTGGTATAGGCACGTCGCAGATACGCGATGTCTTTGCAACACAGACGATTTCGATGAACAGGCCCCGGGTGAGAAGGATTAATGTTAACGGAACTCTCCGAAGAGGAGTCTATGCAAAAGATATTATACTTAAAATAATAGCTGAACTCGGTGTAAAAGGCGGAATAGGATATGCATACGAATATTCCGGTCCGGTTATTGAAAATCTTAATATGGAAGGACGGCTTACGATTTGCAATATGAGTATAGAGGGAGGAGCCAGGGCGGGTTATATCAATCCGGATAAGGTAACATTTGATTATCTTAAAGGACGAAAGTTTGCGCCCGAAGGGGATGAGTTCGACAGGGCCGTATCTTTCTGGAAGGGAATAGCATCGGATGATGATGCTGAGTACGATGATGAATTTGTTCTTGATGCCGGCAGCCTGGAGCCGATGGTTACATGGGGGATAAACCCGGGGCAGGCGGTGGAAATAACGGAAAAACTTCCCATGCTTTCCGATTCGGAGGATAGAGAGGTTGCTCTCAGAGCGTATGATCATATGAATTTTCATGAGGGAGATACCATGAGAGGCAAAAAGATCGATGTCGCGTTTATCGGGTCATGTACAAACGGCAGAATAAGCGACCTTCGTGAGGCGGCTTCCATTGCAAAAGGCAGAAAGGTGGCTAAAGGCATCCGGGCGCTTGTTGTTCCGGGTTCGAGACAGGTGGCTTTGCAGGCAGAGCGGGAAGGCCTGGATAGGATTTTCTCAGAAGCCGGTTTTCAGTGGAGACTGCCCGGATGTTCAATGTGCCTTGCAATGAATCCGGATAAGCTTCGGGGCGGCGAATTAAGCGCAAGTTCTTCCAACAGAAATTTCATAGGAAGACAGGGTTCTCCGACAGGCAGGACCCTGCTTATGAGCCCCGCCATGGTGGCGGCTGCAGCTGTTAAGGGAGAAGTTACAGATGTACGCGAATTGCTGTAATGCTGTGCCGGGTTCCGGAGGAGACGGTAATTATACACAGAATGGCAGGTGGAGGAAGAAATCATGTTAGTTGCTGAAAAGAGTATAAGAAAAGTAATAAAGGGGAGGGGAATGCCTCTTCCCGGTGACGATATCGATACGGACAGGATAATACCTGCACGTTATCTTAAATGTGTTACATTCGATGAACTCGGTAAATTTGCATTTTATGATGAAAGATACGATGAAAAGGGAAATAAAAAGGATCATCCCTTTAATGACGAAAGGTATCATGGCGCGGGAATACTCATCGTAAATAAAAATTTCGGATGCGGTTCGTCGCGTGAACATGCACCACAGTCGCTTATGCGTTCAGGAATAAGGGCAATTATCGGTGAATCATTTGCGGAGATTTTCCTCGGAAACTGCACTGTGCTCGGGATACCTGCTGTAACAATGGAAACCGGAGCCGTCTCCGAACTGATGGATATTATCGAAAAAGAACCGGAAACGGTATTAACTGTCAACCTGGATAAAAAAATAGTGGAAACAGACCTGCCCGGAGGAAAAAACAGTAAGATTTTCAAAATTGGAGTAACCGATTCCGCAAGGGAAGTTTTTCTAAACGGCACATGGGATACTACCTCGGCACTTCTATCAGGCAAAAAGGAAATAGAAAGTAAAGCGAGATCTCTTCCGTATTTAAATCATTTTTTAACGTAGGGAGGGTTGTCCGGTCAAATTCGGTTAAATCAGCATAAATGCGAATGTATAAAAGCAGGGACGAAATAAATGCGGGCTACCAGGGCTGTCATCGATCTTAACATTCTTAGGAATAATTTATATGCGGTTCGAAAGCATATAGGCTCCGGGGTGTCTATATGCTTAAGTGTAAAGGCGAATGCATACGGTCATGGCGCCGTTGCCGTTGCAAAAACCGCAGAGGCTTCCGGAGTTAATACTTTCGGCATAGCAACGGCGGGAGAAGGTGCGGAACTGCGCCTGGCCGGCATAAAAGGTTCCATTCTGCTTTACGGTTTTCCGATGCCCGGAGAAATACCCATGATCCTGAAAATGAGGATCGGGACTTTCGTGGGTGATGAGAAACTGATCGATCTTTTTGCAGCCGAAGCTGAAAAACAAAACACTGTCGCCGTTGTTCATTTAAAGGTGGATACGGGAATGGGCAGGATCGGATGCGCCCCGGAGAACACGCCGGTCCTTGCTGCAAGAATAAGTGAAAATAAAAATCTGAAACTCGGGGGCATATGCACACACTTCCCTGCTTCTAACAGTACCGATGCGGATTTTACTAAAGAACAGATAAGAATATTCAAATACTGGGTAAATAAAACACGGGAAAACGGAATTGCAGCAGGTATCATCCATGCTGCAAATTCAGATGCCCTGCTTTCCATCCCCGAATCGTTTATGGACATGGTAAGGCCGGGGTTGTTATGCTACGGGTATTATCCTTCCGGGTTAATCCGGGATACGGCGGAGAAGCTGCCTGTTAAACCGGTTATGAATTTTAAAACAAAGGTTATTTTTATAAAGAAGGTCAGGGCGGGTACTCCCGTATCGTATGGAATGACATACAGGACAAAAGATGAAACGGTAATAGCAACGCTTCCCGTAGGTTATGGTGACGGCTATAACAGGCTGCTGTCCAACCGGGGAAAAGTGCTGATAAGGAATAAGTTGTATCCTGTTGCAGGCAGGATATGTATGGATCAATGTATGGTGGACCTGGGAACAGGGAGCAATGTAAAACTCTACGATGATGTTACCCTTTTCGGTGCCGGGGGAAATAAAAGCGGAGCAAATGCTCCGGATGCTGCCGAAATAGCAAAGATGACCGGAACCATACCTTACGAGGTAACATTATGGGTAAGCCGCCGTGTGCCCAGAGTATATATCAGTATGAATAAATTAAAATTATCTATACCAGGAGGTTGCGGTTGTGCGGATAATAGAACATGTAAATGAGGAAGTTCTGGAAAAAGCGGTAAAGCGGGCAAAGGAGAGAAATATCATTATACCCACTTTTAAGCAGCAGAAGAATCCCGGGTTTATTCCCGAAACAATTAAAGAGAAACTTAAAAGTATAAATATCCGGGATGTTAATCCGTTAAATCTATTCAGGATTACCTGGAAAAACAATATAAAAACGGGCCTTTTCGGAGATGTAAATTATATCGAATTTCCGGCCGGGTTTACCGGTGTAAAAAACAGAATAATCGGACTGGTCGGCAAATACTTTCCTACGGGTGCGCATAAGGTCGGGGCTGCTTTCGGATGCCTTGTTCCGAGACTTGTATCCGGTGGTTTCGATCCCACAACTCAGAAGGCCGTATGGCCTTCCACCGGGAATTACTGCAGGGGCGGTGCATTCGATTGTGCGCTTTTAGCATGCACTGCAGTGGCAATACTACCAAAAGAGATGAGCAGGGAGAGGTTCGAATGGCTTAAATCCATAGGGGCGGAGGTTATTGCAACCCCGGGTTCCGAGTCGAATGTAAAAGAAATCTATGACAAATGCTGGGAAATAAAAAAGACGAGGCCGGACCATGTGATCTTTAACCAGTTCGAGGAATTCGGCAATTCGATATGGCATTATCATAACACGGGAAGCGCCATAGAGGAGGTTTTCGAAAGAGTTAAAAAGGATGGAAGCAGACTGTCGGCATTCGTATCCGCTACCGGTTCTGCGGGGACCATAGCTGCCGGTGACTATCTTAAGAGAATCAGCCCGGCTGTAAAGGTTGTGGCATCGGAAAGTCTTGAATGTCCGACGATTCTGTTTAATGGTTTCGGTGCTCATCAGATAGAAGGTATAGGGGATAAACATATACCATGGATTCATAATACGAGAAATACCGATATGGTTGTCGATATCCATGATCAGCAGTGTATGAACCTTTTACGGTTTTTCAATGAAGAAAAGGGAAAGGGCTATCTTGGAAATGAAGGTTTTAACAGCGAATTCGTAGATAGTCTCGAACTTCTCGGAATATCCGGTATTGCGAATCTTCTTGCATCGATCAAGGTTTCCAAGTATTTCGAATATGATGAGAATGATGTGGTTTTTACCGTACTAACCGATTCTGCGGATCTCTACCGTTCGAGAATTGTCGAACAGAAAGAGAAGTACGGAAATTATTCCGAACAGCTTGCAGAGATAGATTACAGGAAGGATTTACTGGATGTAAAGACAGACTACATGAAGGAACTTAACTACTATGATAAAAAATCCATCCATAACTTTAAGTACTTTACCTGGATAGAACAGCAGGGCAGAACGATAGAGGAGCTTAACGAGCTCTGGAAACCGGAATTCTGGGAGGAAACATATTCGCAGGTCTCGGAGTGGGACGAATACATAGAGGAGTTTAACAGACGTACGGGGCTGCTGAACAATATTTAAAATTATTAAATATATTGACATAGTCATACATTTCCGGTAATGTGAAATGTTAAAAACCAATAAGTAAAGGAGGAGGAAGAAATGAAATATTTCTTCACGGTTATCCTGGCGCTTTTTCTTGTTACCGGTTTTGTTTTTGCGACCGGTACCAAGGAAGGAGTTAAAACACTGGTGTATGGTACAACCGAAAAAGTAACGGACATGGACCCTGCCAGTGCCTATGATTTCCATACCTGGGAAATCTTTCAGAATATCTATCAGGGGTTATTAAGCTATCCCCCGGGGAAGACCAATATAGTTCCCGGTCTTGCAGAGAGCTATTCAGCCAATGCAAAGGGAGATCAGTTTACCTTTAAGCTGAGAAAGGGTGTAAAATTTACGGACGGCACCCCCTTTAATGCACAGGCGGTAAAATGGACAATAGACCGGGTTATAGCACTTAAAGGCGATCCCTCATGGTTGGTAACTGATTTTGTAAAATCAGTGGATGTTGTCGATGATTATACAGTAAGATTTAATCTTAAAGGTCCGATCGCATATTTTCCGGCTCTTGCTGCAACGGTTCCCTACTTTCCCGAGAATCCCAATGTTTATCCGAAAGATAAGATTGTACGGAATCCGTCGGAGTTGAAAGGCGGGGCATTGGTAGGGCTAGGTCCTTACAAAGTTGTATCCTTTAAGAGGGATGAGGAAGTGGTGCTCGAAGCAAATCCCGATTATTACGGTGAAAAACCGAAAATCGACAGGATTGTTATTCGATACTTTGCAGATGCAACAACGATGAGGCTTGCACTTGAAAAGGGCGAAATCGATCTTGCGTATAAGACATTAAATCCGTCCGATATTGCAGATCTTTCGAAGAATTCAAAATTTACAACGTATAAGTTAAGCGGCCCATACATCAGGTACGTATGTTTTGAAACTTCGGAGAGCGTATTTAAGAATAAGATTCTTCGCCAGGCTTTCGGTGCTCTTATAAACAGGCCGGAAATAATGAAAAAGGTTTTCTTAAATCAGAACGAACCTCTCTACTCAATGGTTCCGAAAGGGATGATCTATCATACCGATGATTTTAAGAATACTCTTGGTGACGGAAATATTGCGCTTGCCGATAAACTTCTTAAGGAAGCCGGGTATTCAAAAGAAAAGCCATTGACATTCGATCTCTGGTATACCCCTTCTCACTACGGTGATACGGAAGTAGATATGGCGGAGGTTTTAAAGGCTCAACTGGAAAAATCATCGATGATGAAAGTCACTTTAAAATCCGCAGAATGGGCAACATACAAACAGCAGTGGAAGGCCAAACAGATGGCGGTTTATCTGTTGGGGTGGTATCCCGATTACATCGATCCTGATAACTATACGGCAGCATTTGCAGGGACGTCGGGCTCGAAGGGAATGGGCATTAACTTCTCCGATCCGAAATGGGATGCCCTTTTTACAAAGGAGCAGACAAATACCGATCCTGCGGTAAGAAAGGCAGTATTTGAAAAAATCCAGAAAATGTGGACAGACGAAGCTCCGACTGTACCTATTTTTCAGGGCAATCTCTATGTTTTTACAAGGAAGGATGTCGGGGGAGTCGAGATAGGTCCCACGCTTATTTTTAACTACAATGCTTTATATTTTAAGAAATAGGAGCTGAGTTTGATTGCCCGGGTTTTTATGATAAACCCGGGTAATCGTCTTTTTTTTTATCTACTATGAAAAATCTTTTACGCTATATAATTACGCGGATACTTCTTACTATTCCCATGATATTTATCCTGCTTACCCTTGTTTTTGTTATTCTGCGCATCATGCCGGGAGACCCTGTTTCCGCCATGCTCGGGGCACATGCACCCGAGGAAGTAATCGAACAGAAAAAGGAGGAACTCGGTTTAAATAAACCTATTATAATCCAGTATATAAATTATATGAATAAACTTCTTCACTTTGATCTTGGTGAATCCATGATTTTTAAACAGAAAGTAATCGTACCGATAAGGGAGAAACTTCCTGCAACAATAGAACTGACTTTTTTTGGTATGTTTTTTACACTTTTATTCGGAATATTCCCCGGTGCATATGCGGCAAGCAGAAGGAGGAAAGGCAGAGATTTTGCCATCAGGATATATGCCAATGTAGTTTACTGTATCCCCGTTTACTGGATGGGGCTTATGTTGCAGCTAATTCTAGGGATATGGCTGGGCTGGTTTCCGATTGCCGGACGTGTCAATGCGAGGATTTTAGTGTCCACATTCGAGAGAACGGGGTTTTATACACTGGATACCCTCCTCGCTGGTAATCTTTACGCTTTCGGTGACGTAATGTTGCATCTGTTTCTGCCTTCGCTTACACTTGGAATTGTTCTGTCCGGGATTTTCGTGCGTTTAACAAGGGCAAATATGCTGGATGTATTAAAAAGTGAGTATATTCTCTCCGCAAGGGCGAGGGGTATTCCCGAGAGAAAAATCGTATATAAACATGCACTTAAAAATGCCTTTATACCGGTACTGACAATGCTGGGGCTGCAGTTTGCTCTCCTGCTTGCCGGTGCTATTCTTACCGAAATGACATTTTCCTGGCCGGGAATCGGGAGGCTGCTTATGGAAAGAATATATCTACGAGACTATCCTACGATACAGGGGGTTATAGTAGTATTTGCACTGTTTGTCAGCATTGTGTCCCTGATAGTGGATATTCTTTATGCGATGGTAGATCCTCGTGTAAAATATTAGGAGTATGAATTTGACACAGAAATCAAGAAACATAGAGGCTTCCGGATATTCTTCTTCCGAAAGGATGGGCAGGATATTCGGATGGTTAATAAAAGCCAATAAGAAATATGGTGCCGAATGGTGGATACTCGTTTTCGGTGCTGTTATCATACTTTTTATAAGCTATACGGCCATTTTCCCCGGCACATTAGCACCGTACAGCCCGCTGGATCAGAATACAGGACCACAGCTTATGGCTCCGGGGCCCGGCCATCCCTTCGGAACGGATAATTTAAGCAGGGATATTCTTTCGAGAATGATATACGGATCGAGAACGATTTTAGGTGTTGCTTTTACTGCTGCAATCCTCTCTTCCATAATCGGAATTCCCCTGGGTTTAATATCGGGATTCCTAGGCGGGATATTCGACAGAATATTTTCATTGATTATGGATTCCGTTTATTCTTTCCCCGGACTTATTCTTGCAATTGCATTTGCAGCGATGCTTGGCCCGGGAGTCGTAAATATTACACTTGCCGTTTCCGTTGTTTATATACCTACCTATTTCAGGCTCGTACGGGGACAGACATTGACGATCAAAGAAGAACTGTATGTAGAAGCTGCCCGTGCTATCGGTGCCAGACGTTCGGTTATACTGGGAAAATATATCTTTCCCAATGTCATAGCAACGGTTGTTGTAATATTTTCCCTGAATATAGCGGATGCAATTATGACAGAAGCCGCCCTGTCATATATCGGGCTGGGACTTCCCGCCGGCATTCCGGACTGGGGTATGGACCTTGCAATGGGTAAAAAATATCTTCCCTCCGGCATCTGGTGGATGATAACATTTCCCGGTTTAATGATTATGACCCTTGCTCTGGGCTTTACCATGCTCGGAGAAGGCTTATCGGAAATTTTAAATCCCAGGCTGCTGGAGCGGTAGTTTGAATAAGCCAATATTGGAAATTAAAAACCTCTGTATAGATTATCCGATCAGTATAGGAACGGTACACGCAGTCGAAGACGTAAGTATTATCCTGAACAAGGGAGAAGTCCTCGGCCTTGTCGGTGAATCCGGCTGCGGAAAGTCGACGCTCGGTCTATCATTGTTAAAACTTATCAGGCCTCCCGGAAAGGTCTCCGGAGGCGAGATTCTGTACAGAGGGAAAGATGTACTTAAGATGTCCGGCAGCGAGATGTTAAAATTTCGGGGGCAGAATATAGCAATGGTATTTCAGAACCCGCTGACTTCACTTAACCCTCTGTTTAAAGTTAAAGATCAATTCTTAGAGACTATTCACTATCACAAACCGGAAATTAAACAGGAAGAAGCTGTCAGAATGTCGGAAAATATCCTTGAGAGTCTCGGAATAGATAAGGAACGTATGCATGACTATCCGCATCAGTTATCCGGGGGGATGAGGCAGAGGATAATGATCGGCCTGGGGCTGATAATGCAGCCCGATATACTTGTTGCCGATGAACCGACAACATCACTCGATGTTATTGTGGAAGCCGGATTTATAGATTTATTAAACAGATTAAGGGAAAGATTTAATCTTACGATCATTCTTATCACTCATAACCTGGGGCTTGTGGCGGAAATTGCAGACAGGGTTGTCGTGATGTACGGCGGCAGAATAATGGAGGTTGGATCTGCTGATAATATCTTCAGCAGGCCTCTGCATCCGTACACCTTCGGCTTAATAAATTGTATCCCGAATATCGAACTTGAACAGAAAGAGTTAATCACAATGCCCGGTAACCCTCCTGACCTCGTTAATCCGCCTCCGGGCTGCCGTTTTGCTCCGCGGTGCCCTAAAGTAATGGATATATGTAAAGAGGAAGTACCTGAAGTAAAGGAGTATAACGGCAGGAAAGTTGCATGCCGGCTCTATTAACAAGGAATAATTAAAGATGCCTGAATTACTTAAAGTAAAAAATCTGACCAAGAACTTTCCTGTGGAGAAAAACATTCTGGATGTTCTGCTTGCGGGCAGAAAGAGGAATTTCGTCCATGCCGTAGATAACATCTCTTTCAGTATCATGGAGGGTGAGGTTTTAGGGCTTGCCGGTGAGAGCGGCTCGGGTAAATCCACAACAGGAAGACTTATTTTAAGGCTGCTCGAACCTACCGCAGGCAGTATCTATTATCGCGGAAAGAATATGGTTTCCATACACAGAAAGGAGATGGAAGCTCTCCGTTCCAAGATACAGATTGTTTTTCAGGATCCTAACTCTTCTTTAAGCCCGAGAATGAGTGTCGGGGATGCTATCGGACATCCTTTAATAATACACAATATGGGTACCAGGGAAGAACGAAAAGAGAAAGTACTGGATTTAATGGGGAAAATAGGGTTAACCCCCGCATCTTTCCTTTACAAAAAATACCCGCATCAGCTCTCCGGCGGTCAGAGTCAGAGAGTTGTATTGGCACGCGCCCTTATTACATCACCGGATTTTATTGTCGCAGACGAACCGATAGCAATGGCGGATGTCTCTGTAAGAGCACTTATCCTCGAATTGATGAAAAAGCTCAAGGCTGAATTTAATCTTACATATCTGTTTATTACTCATGATCTTGCAACTGCCAAGTATCTATGCGACCGGGTGGCAATTATGTACCTCGGGAGGATTGTCGAAATAGGTACCCGGGATGAACTTTTCGGCAATCCGCATCATCCGTATACAAAGGCATTGCTTGCCGCTGTACCTGTGCCCGAGCCTAAGAGACGCAGAACGGAAGAAATGCCGAAAGGTGAGATACCCAGCGCGATAGAGCCGCCTTCCGGTTGTCATTTCCATCCGCGCTGTCCCTATGCAATGCCGAGATGCAGTGAGGCGAAACCTGAGATGCGAAGTGTAAGCCCGGATCATTACTCCGCCTGTTTTTTAAACGAATAAGTGCCGGTTTTGAAATTTGTTTACCAGACTATAAGATTGGCCCCGTACGTGAGCCCCGCACCGAATCCGACGGTAATAATTTTATCACCCCTTTTAAGGAGGTTTTTCTCCGTCATTTCATTGATCGCCAGGGGAATCGATGCGGCAGAGGTATTGGCATATTCCTGTATGTTAAGATAAAATTTTTCCATCGGTATTTTGGACCTCTTCGATGCTGCTTCTATTATTCTGCTGTTTGCCTGGTGCGGAACTATGTATTTAATATCGTCTATTGTCAAATTATTCTGCTCCAGCAGAGCTTTAATCGTCACTACTATTACACGAACGGCAAATGTATATACCTTTCCGCCGTCCATTTTAAGGAATAAATCGGAAGGATCGGTTTCGCCCGGTTTAAAGGGGTTCCTGCTTCCCCCTGCAGGTCTTGCAAGAAGTTCCGCTCCGGCTCCGTCTGCTCTTAAAATAGAATCGATAATTCCACGATCATCATCGTCCGATGCCGTTACGACAGCCGCTCCGGCTCCGTCGCCGAAGAGAACACATGTATTTCTATCGCTCCAGTCCATTATGCGGGTAAGTATCTCCGCCCCGATTACAAGAATTGCCTTTGCAGACCCGGACAGTATATAGTTCTTTGCTGTTTCAAGGCCGTAGATGAATCCTGTACAGCCCGCCAGGAGATCCATCGCCCCTGCGTGTTTTAAACCCAGCTCATTCTGGACAATACATGCAGTGGCCGGAAAACCGGGATAATCGCTGGAGGCGGTGGAAACGATTACCAGGTTAACATCCTCCGGAGCTACTCCGGCTCTTTCAATTGCAACTTTACCCGCTTCAATTGCCATATCGGAAGCTGCCTGGTCATCGGCAGCTATATGTCGAAACCTTATTCCTGTGTGGGAGACTATCCATTCATCGGTAGTATCGACTATTTTTGCAAATTCATCATTGCTTACTCGTCTTGGAGGTGCATAGGCACCGATCGATTTTATCACAGCTCTCATATTTTATACCTCCGAAAATTTTGAAGGCTATTCTAATACCATCAACCCAATAGGTCAATAGTGCGTATAGTGTATTATGAACATCGGTTAATTTATAATGATTTGGCTTTAAGCCTCTCCATTGCCCATAATGTATATGTCCGCACTTTCTTATCAGGATCATCTTTAAGAGAATTAAGTATCTTTTCTCCGTCCTCTGTTTCCAGTTTTTCGAGCGCTTTTACAACCTCTACGCGTACCTCGCTGCTCGGGTCTCTGCTGGCAAGAACAATACCTCTGAAAGCGGAAAGCGATCCGATTAGCGAGAGGAATGAAGCAGCCCTCTTGCGTACATTCACATTGCGATTGGCAAGCTTTCGAATTTTGGCATCCACATAACCTGTTTTTTCAAGTATTTCCACAATATATTGATGCAGGGATGCAATATCTTCCTGCATCAATTTAGAAAGAGGGGCCTCTATCGCCTCGCCCATTTTTTTAAATGTCTCCGTTATAATATCCTTTAATTCGGAACCGGCATCTTTAAAATGCTCGATCAGACTTTTAATCTCTTTTTCTTTCCTCTTAAATGATAATGCCCGGATAACCGGATCACGAAGGCTTTTATCAGATTCGACGGCATCGATGAGTATATTTACGGATTCAAGTGAGGATGAACGTGCGAGCCCTTTAACTGCAGATTCTTTTACGGATAGAACTTCATTTTTATCCGGAAGGATTTCTTTTAGCCTGGAAACTGCCTCCTTCTGCCCCACAGAACCGATTACACGGGCTGCCTCTTCTCTCACTCTGCCTACGGGATCGCGAAGCATGTCCACTGCCTGGTTTAACGATTTGTAATCGCCAAAATCCGCAAGGGCCCATGTGCATGCTATTCTGACATCGGGATCTGAATCATTCAGAGAATTTCTGATTTCCTTTATAAACTCTTTGCTTCCCGTTGCAGGGAGAGCGGCTATTAAGGATGCCCTTATTGTGGAATCGACATTACCGAGGAGCTCGGCCGCTTTTCTGTTGAAATCTTCACCCGAATATTGATACAGGGTCTTTGTAAAAGCTTTAGCTTCATCGAGAGGCAGTATAGGAAGGTTTTCGAGTACAATCTGAAGGCATCCGTCTTTTCCTGTTTCACCCAGTATTTTCAGTGCTTCAATGCGGACCCTGTGAGGATATTTTTCCCTGCCTCCCCTTATAATTTCCATGAGTTTATCGATATATGTATCCGGTGCTATTCTGCCGAAAACTCTGCACAGAGATTGATATTCCTTAAACCGGGGATTTTTTAAAAGTGAGAACAGGGTATCGATAAAAATAAAATCAGCTCTTGCAGGAATTCGGTTTAAAATTCTGATTAATCTTTCATGATTATTCTGCCGGTTTTTTAATTCTTCGTGCATAAGGAAAAGTGCTTTATCGGTTCCCCTGTTGTGAATGGCCTTAAGTACCTCATCGTAAACGGTAAAGTATTCGGGGCCGTTATCCGGCAGCTCAAAAATCTTGCGGGCCAGTTCGGTTATATAGCCACGCGGGCCGGTTTCTGAAAGTATCTTTGCCCCGATATAGAGGGATGCCGGTTTGTCTATGGCTTTTATGGAAGAGAGAAAGGATACTTCATGAACTTCCACGGCTTTCTTTAAGAGTTTAAAATTTCTCTCCACAAGGTCGGCGTCACCCATGTCGGTCTCTATCAATAAACGGTTTAAACTTCCTGCTCTTTTTAAGAATTGAGCGGCATAAAAACCTGTTTCATGATTTTTATCCCGGAGCATATTAAGTGCAGTGTTTTCGTCGTTTTTTGATGAGGGCTGTAAAATTTCCAATGCATGAAGAAGCTGTGAGCCCTTAAGATTTTCATATTTCAGAATGTACATATCCTTAAAATCGTTTTGAATTCTTTTCCAGGCTGCGGAACGTACCTCCTGAGACGGATCGTTTAATATGAGATTGTATAAAATACCGTACAATTTTTCCCTTTCTTCGGTTTTGAATCCTGAAGCAGCTGTTTTTCTGATCAGCGGGTACGAATCTTCGAATGATTCTCTGACCGCCCGGACGGATTTTTCGTCATTATCGTGGACGAGAATAGTAACGGCAAAGTATCTTGCCTGCCATTCAGGATAACCGGTCATCTCGCGAAGTTCATCGATCTTATCTTTAAAAAGCGATAATGCCTTTTCTCCGTTAAAATATTCTCCTCTTCCGGCAAGGGCAAGCTCCCGCAAAGAAAGAAACCCTTCGGAAACATCGAGCATCCGCATAAAAAGCGGGGAGAGTTTTTCATTATCAAGACTTACTGTAAAACAGGTAAATATGCCCTTTGTCCTTGCATAGTTCATTATTCTCTTAAAATCCTGCTCTCTTCGTTTTGCCACAAGTCTTTTAAGCCATAATTCGTCGATTTTTGTATAATCGATGATTTCATAACCGTTTTTGTGTGCGAATTTTTCTATTAATTTTGATTTTCGCAAAAGCTTTGCAGGGCTGTATCTCTTTAGTACCGGATTGTCAGAGAGTTCGGGGTGCTCCATAACCCGTTTTAACAAGTTATTGAATCGTTTTCTCGATACGACGATTATAATAAAAAATATTATAACTCCGAGTATTAACGCCGAAATAATTCCTATCGCCCATAACGGAATAAATTCCGCAGCCCTGTTTAAATACCTTTCCATATTCTGTACCTCCTCTCCGCTCTGTAAGTTTTTATTCCCGTGCCTGCCCTATTATACTGCTTTTTTAAGAACACTATAAATCGGTATAAGATCTGTTTTACCCTTTACTTTAACCGGTTTTTTCTGTTCCAGGATAAATTTGCTGCCTAAAAATTGCCTTGTGTTTTCCGTTATGATGACCTCTCCGGGCCCGGCAACTCCTTCTAATCTTGCAGCCACGTTTACCGTGTCCCCGATGACCGTATAGTTCATTCTTCTGCTGCTGCCAAGATTGCCTGCTACAAGAGGGCCTGTGTGCATGCCGATACCGACCTTAAGTTTAGAAGCCTCTCCATTGAAAAAACTTCTCTTCTCCGAAGCAACCAGTTCCTGGATCTCGAGCGCGCACGAAACAGCCTGATAAGCATCTTCTTCTGCAGTCTGCATAGGAACTCCCCAGGCAGCCATTATACAGTCGCCTATAAATTTATCTATGTATCCTCTGTGTTTAACAACTATTTCGACCGCTTCGCCGAAATATTCATTGAGGATTTTTATTATATATTCAGGGTCTTTGCCTTCGGAAAACGAGGTATATCCGCGTATGTCTGCAAAAAATATCGTTGCCTCTTTTTTGTCCCCGCCCGGCCTGACAAGGTCTGGCGATTCCACAAGCTTCTGAACAACCTCCTGTGAAAGGTACCTGGAAAACATATCTTTTATAACCCTCCGTTCCTCCACTACCTTTTTCATCTTTTGCTGCAGTTCACGTTCGTATGTCTGGTCTGTAAATAAAAGCGTCAACCCCTGGTATCTGCCCCGGGCACCTTTGAGAGGGGCGATATTAAGCGAAAAATCCATTTCCCTCTCCTGTGATTTATAGATACCTTCTATTCCCAGATTTTCAGTTTTTGTTTTACCCGCTTTTTCTACAGTACCGAGTATTGTTTCATTAATCCTGTCCCGGAAAAGTTTTTTTAATTCCGAACCTGTGTCGTCTTTCTGTAACTCGAGTTTTTCTTCGGCTGCTCTGTTATAGTAGCGTATTTTCCCTTTCGAATCTGTTGCTATAAGGAGGTTCGTCATGGATGAGAAAATGCTCTCCTGGTAGCGCTTTAGTTCTTCTATATTTTTAAGGTATTCTCTGATTTCCTGTACCATCTTCGAATTGTGCAGCATTCCTCCGGCTAATTTTGTAAATGAGTCGAGAAATTTAAATTTTTCCCTGTTGTAGAAAAAAGGCACTTTTGAATTGAGAATAAGAATTCCCAGTTTTAATTTCGGTGTAAATATGGGAAGAGCAATACCGCTTTCCATTTGACTGTTAAGCAGTATACCTTTAAAAATGTGTTCTCTTCTTTTAAGGAAGACTACCGATTCACAACTCTCGGCGATAAATCGAACAACCGTACTTTCCTCTGTAAGCTCCTGCGGAACCGGATACTTGCCTCTTTTGTGGATAAGAGAATAACCGGTTCGGATATCTGAATTTTTCGAAATATACAGGCATGAAATATCCGATTTTGTGATATCCCGGGATTGATCGACAAGAGTGGAAATCAATGACTTGAATTCCAGCTCACGTGAAAGCAGAGAGCCTGCCCTAACCAATTCTTCGAGAACATTTTCTTTTTTTTCTTCCATAATTTAAACTCCGTTAAAAAATTATACATCGGTTTGTTTATTATTGAAACTAATTTTCTGAAAGTTTTTATATACAGCTGTATTCGAAATAATTTTCTCACCGAATACTTTTATCTTTCCGGTTGAACCCTTATAATAACCGTGTTGGCTGATAATGAATCTAACTTGACAACCGGGAATTAATGTGTTAATTTCCCGCAAAGTAACCTTATGGGAGGTTTTTATGGGAAAAATAGTGTTTCTTTTTCCGGGACAGGGTGCTCAGTATCCCGGTATGGCAAAGGATTTATGGGATTACAGCAGTAAAGTAAAAGATCTTTTCGAAGTCGCATCTGAAAGTGCAAAGATGGATCTTAAAAAACTGCTTTTCGAGGGGACGGAAGAAGAACTCAAAGCTACGGATAAAACACAGATTGCCGTTACCCTGGCAAATCTTTCCGCAAGTACCGTCTTAAAAGAGAACGGCATAAATGCGGAAGGTTTTGCAGG
>QILZ01000304.1 GCA_003233545.1 Spirochaetales bacterium | reverse complement strand
ATATCGTAAAGAGTATCGTACCGACAATAAGAATAAAAGCTGAGTTGGCCCAGTCATAAAGCACCCATGCCCTTTCCTCGTCTGTTAATTTCAATCTTTTAATCCATGCCATTATTGTCCCCTCTTTTTTTCAAGTAACAATTTTACATATTTAAATTGATAATAAAGCATCCGCCCCCAAATGAGGTGGTTTTGTATCAGCCTCTAACAGAGACCATATTCTTATTTGTACTTCTCTTCAAGCCGCTCTTTCTATTCCTGATATCTCACATATATTAAGCCCTACTGTACTTACACAATACACGCGGCTTAAAGAAATGATTCCCCCGGTATGGCTTCCTCTTTAATCCCGGATAACTCTATATAGTTTTATCGCTGTCTTCTACAGATACCTTCGGCGGTCTACTCACTATTTCGCCATTCTTTCATTATAGTATAATTTCTCACGACACAGCTATCATTACATTACCACCGCCAAAAGTTACGGAGCATCTCTCCTTTTCGATTAAGGATATATCATGATCTCTTCGCCAACAATACCCGCTTTTTCTGACAGTAATAACTCCGGAAACGCTGCAATCGGCTCCAAATCCTTCTTTCTTCAGGATCTTGAGTATAAAGGGATTCGGTTTTTTTACGATATTCAGCATTCCATCCTGTATAGGATACAGCTTCTCCCTGTAAAATCTTTAAATGTGCAGCGGTGAACCTGCACTACCCGTTACATTAAGAAGATGAATGAGATTAAATAATTCCAATATCCTTTAAATGCTGAAAAAAGCAATACGGGTTTCTGTATTTCCGGAACAGATGGAAAAAACATTTAATTATGTGAAAAATCAATACTGAATTATATTTTACTTCATAATATATTTTGGATAGCTTTAACACCAAAAGCCTGCAGTACTTTCTCCAAAAAGTTCTCTCGCTTTATACAAATTGCTGTAAAACATATGTTTTTGATAACTGTTTAATTTAGATATGATATTCTTCCAATTCGGCACGTGTTACCAGCTTTGTCAATTCCCAATAAATCTATCAAAGTATTCGGGTTTGTAGTAACCTGATGTCCTATAATGAGGACTTTGCTTCCTTTAAAGCTCAGCCTATTCATATCTACACTTGTATAATTTTATTTTGATAATTTTTGCATAATTATTAAAATCTTTATTATTAGTATATAGCAGCCAGTTATTTACAAAAGCAACCGCACAAATATAGAAATCAATATGGCTGCCTTGAATTCCCTTTTGCCGACACTGATTATAAAAATCGGCAGCTGTTATAAAATACTCTTTTTTTAATTTTTCAATATCAAATGCTTCGAAATGATTTTTCAATTCAATAAATTGTGTTTTGTTTTTTATTCCGGAAAGTAATTCCTGTAAAATAACTCCTAAAACAATTATCCGTGATTCATCTATCAGCTCGCGAATCTCATTTCTAATAGATTCAATCTTACTATTTTTAGTATCTCTTCTAAGAGCTTCAGACCAAATTGAAGTATCAACAATTACTTTCATTTCCGATTACGATGTTTTTTATAATTATATGAAGTATCAAAATCGATTTCCCCAAACAAATTTAATATTTTTTGTTGTTTCATTCTTTTTACATAATCATCAAGTATAAAGTTAACAGTCTCTTTTTTAGTCTTAAAGCCACCGATTTTTTGTGCTTGTAATATTAAGTCGTCGTCTAATGCAAGATTTGTAGCCATTACACCCTCCTCCTATTATAGACTTTACACAATTTATTGTGTAAAGTCAAGTGTAAATATAAACATTATCAAGCCGGGCAAAGCTGTGGATTGTGTTCATCGCCGGTATTATAATTGGTTTTAGAGCTGAATTAACCGGATTCAATATTGTGGGAAGTTACGGAAGGCGGTTTCTTATACACAGTACCAGGAGCACCATATTATGCCGCTTTTTTAAACGTAATGCAGCGCTTGGCCAGGGGAATATGGAATTTTTATGACCGGAATGACACTGGAGGAATATTTTCAGGAATGATATTAACAGCAGTTGTCCATATTGCTCCTGCTTCAACGTAGAGGAGTTGTTACGAATCAATTTCCGATTCGTCTATATGTTTACAACTTATGTCCTTCGAATACTTTTATTATTTCGATCTTCTGTTCTTGGAGTCGATAAACAATTCGGTATTTCTTAACAATCAGCTCTCTGATTTCAGGGTTGGATATCTCAGGAACCATTCGATTTCCGACAGGTTTTCTAACGCTTCACCCGTCCATTTCACAGCCACCCGGAACTCCGCGCAGCTCTTCTTTTATTTAATTCTTCTTTTAACACCATTGTGCTATACACATTGCCGGACTTAACATCGGATAATCCACTGTTTACAGATTCAATAAATAATTTCTTGTATATAAGTTCGTCGTATTCAGCAGGTGAAATCAACACACCGGCAGGCTTGCCCTTCTGTGTTATAACTAAGGGATGACCGGTAGTATGTACATCATTAAGATACCCGGACAACTTTCTAAGTGATAGAAATAAAACCGGTCCCTTAATTCACCAACCTTTTTTTAATTCTACGTACCGCGTGTTGACACGAATTTTATGCTTTGCTATAATTCTTTTTTATAGTTTTTGCTGCGATGAATTTAATAAAATAAATATGTTATGATTCATCAGTAACTAGTGTCCATAATTAGAGGATCTCTAGATAAATGAAAATCGCTGTCAGTGGAAAGGGAGGTGTGGGTAAAACCACCCTTGTCGCAGGACTTGTTAAGTGCTTTGCCGTAAAGGGTAAATCGGTTTTAGCTATCGATGCTGATCCCGATACCAACCTCGCTCTTACTCTCTCCTTTCCGAATCCTTCCGAAATCACCCCTTTAATCGAAATGAAAAGCTTGATCGAAGAAAGAACAGGGGCCAAACCCGGCAGTTCATCTCCGTTTTTTAAATTAAATCCTAAGGTCGACGACATTCCGGATAAATATTTCATAGAGCATAATGGAATAAAACTTGCTGTTATGGGAACGGTAAGGGGCGGAGGAATGGGATGCGCATGCCCGGAAAACTCCTTTTTAAAAGCATTACTCTCCCACCTCCTTATAGAAAGAGACGATATTGTAATCCTTGATATGGAAGCGGGCATAGAGCATCTCGGCAGAGGAACAACAAGCGGAGTGGATGAGTTAATTGTAGTAGCCGAACCCGGAGGAAAAAGCATCGAAACAGCACGCCGGATTAAAAAGCTCGCCTCGGAGATAGGAATCACGGATGTGTCTGCAGTGGGCAGCAAAATAAGGGGAACGGATGATAGAAATTATCTTTTAAAAAAAATGTCAGATTTCGATTTTCTCGGATTTATAAACTTTAATAAGGATATTATCGAAGCGGATATTAATGGTTTTTCTCTCTGGGAAAAGGGAGAACAATTTAAACAGGAAATAGAGGTTATAGTAAAAAACCTAACCAAAAGAAAGGAATAAATTATGGATAAGACAAAAGAAAGAAGCATCGATAAAACGACTCAGGATATGCTGCAAAGAGCAAAGGAAATGAATATTCCGACAGCCTGGGACCGTCTGGAATCTATGCTGCCGCAATGCGGATTCGGACAATTGGGAATATGCTGTCGAAACTGCGAAATGGGACCCTGTAAAATTAACCCTTTTTCCGTGAAAGAACAGACCGGGATTTGCGGAGCATCGGCCGATACTATCGTCGCGAGGAACTTTATCAGAATGATAGCCGGAGGAGCAGCTGCTCATTCCGATCATGGAAGAGATATTATTCATGCTTTTATGCTGGCAGCCCAGGGAAAAACAGATGCCTATGGAATAAAGGATGAGGTAAAGTTAAAAGTTTTAGCAAGGGAATATAAAGTTAAAATTGACGGAAGAGAAAACAATGAAATCGCCGCGGAACTTGCAGATAAATTTTTTCTCGAATTCGGCCGCCAGTATGGGGAAATGAATCCACCCCGGAGAGCGCCTGAAAAGAGGGTTAAACTCTGGAGAAAGCTGGGAATTATACCAAGAGGGGTGGACCGTGAAATTGTGGAAACCATGCACAGAACCGTCATGGGAGTCGATAATGATTATAAAAATATCTTAATGCATGGTTTCAGAACCGCTCTGGCAGATGGCTGGGGAGGCTCGATGATTGCCACCGATCTTTCCGATGTATTATTTAAATCTCCCGAACCTATAACGGCAAAGTCGAACCTCGGTGTTCTTTCCCGGGATGAGGTTAACGTGGTGGTTCACGGGCATGAACCGACCCTGTCCGATGTTGTGGTGGATGCGGTGAGAAGCCCTGAAATGATTGCACTTGCTAAAAAGAAAGGAGCTAAGGGAATAAATCTTGTTGGAATGTGCTGTACATCGTCCGAAATTCTAATGCGCCACGGAATCCCGGTGGCCGGGAATTTTCTGCAGCAGGAACTTGCTATTCTTACGGGAGCGGTGGATCTAATGATGGTGGATGTTCAGTGCATAATGCCTGCTCTGTCCGGTGTTGCTTCTGCTTTTCATACAAAACTTGTAACAACTTCTCCCAAGAATAAAGCACCCGGTGTTACCCATGTCGAGTTTAAAGCGGAAAAGGCTTACGAGATAGCTAAAGAAATAGTTAAAATGGCTATCGAGAATTTCCCGAACAGAAATGGCAACGGTATTCACATTCCTGATAAAAGCGAGGATTTAGTGGCCGGGTTCACTGCAGAAAATATTTATAATTTTTTAGGCGGAGCCTATCGTGCCACTTACAGACCGTTAAATGATGCCATAATCCAGGGAAGAATTCGGGGTCTTGCCGGAGTTGTGGGATGCAACAACCCTAAGATTAAACATAACTACGGCCATATAGAAATGGCAAAAGAACTGATTAAAAATGATGTTTTAGTGGTTGTAACAGGATGTTCGGCAATTGCCGATTCCGAAGCAGGTTTATTACAGCCGGAAGCTGCTGTTAAATATGCCGGCAAGGGGCTTCGGGAAATATGTGAAGCGGTGGGAATTCCTCCGATCCTTCATGTCGGCTCCTGCGTCGATAACAGCAGAATTTTAATTGCCCTGACTAATGTTATCCGGGAAGGCGGATTGGGAGAAGATATAAGCGATCTCCCGGTTGCAGGAGCAGCTCCCGAATGGATGAGCGAGAAGGCTGTATCCATAGCTTCCTACTTTATAGCATCGGGTGTATTAACAGTACTCGGCAGCCCTTTCCAGATCCTGGGGAGTAAAAAGGTCACCAATTTTCTGTGCAATGAAGCAGAAGATATCGTAGGCGGAAAGTTTGTATTCGAGGGTGATCCTGTAAAAGCAGCTCACATTATGATAGATCATATAGATAAAAAAAGAAAAGCCCTTAAACTTAAACCTATGATGTACCGGTAAAGGGGAGAACAATGAAGAGAGTATATGTAAACCTGGATAAGTGTTTGGGATGTAATGGTTGTATGATAGCCTGTGCAGTGGAACAGTCTTCTACGGGGGAGTTATTTAAAGCGATTTCGGAGACGCCTCTTCCTGTATCCCTTATTGAAGTTACAACGGCGAAAGAGGGAGAAAGCTTCCCTTTGCAGTGCCGTCATTGCGAAGAGCCTTACTGTATCGATGCCTGTATTGCCGGAGCGATAAGAAAAGATCCGGAAACGGGCCTGGTTCTTTCTGATGAGGAAAAGTGCGTGGGGTGCTGGATGTGTGTTATGACATGTCCTTTTGGTGTAATTCGAGTTTCTCTTCTTCCGGATAAAAAGGGAAAAATAGCTGTAAAATGTGATTTATGTCAGGACAGAAAAATCCCGGCGTGCGTCGAGGCCTGTTATACCGGTGCTCTTCTCTTTGGTGAGGTAGAGGACTTAATACGTGCCGTTAACAAGAGCAAGGAGGATAGAGATGTGCTACTTAATAGTCGGTAATTGTGCGGCGGGGATTAATGCTGTCGAAGGAATAAGAAAACTGGATACGAATAGTAAAATCACGGTAATATCAGATGAAAATTCTCCTGTTTACTGCAGGTCTCTCATTACGGATTATGTTGCCGGAACTCGTAAAAAAGAAGACATTCTCTACCGGGAGAAGGACTTTTATGAGAAGAATAAGGTAGATTTAATTTTAGGAGAGACAGTAAAAGGGATAGATGTTTCGAAAAAAGAAGTAATTCTGCAGAAAGGGAACTCTTTGTCTTACAATAAACTCTTAATTGCATCCGGGGCGAGTTCCAAACCCTTAAGAATAAAGGGCGAAGAAAAATATGGGGTTTTTGGGTTTCGAACATTACATGATGCCGAAGAAATTATAAAGACAGGCGAAAAAACCGGAAAGGCAGTAGTTTTCGGGGGAGGATTAATCGGGCTTAAAGCTGCCTATGCGCTGAAAAAAAGAGGTCTCGATGTCCTGGTAATTGTTAAATCTTCCAGGTTGCTTTCCCGGACAGTTAATGCAGAAGCAGCCGGAATATTGGGTAATTGGTTTAAAGAAAACGGGATATCCATTCGAACAGGCATCGGCCCGCAGGAATTTTCAGGTAACGGCGAAATCGAGGAAGTACTGCTCGATAACGGGGAGAAAATATCCGTTAAGCTTGTGATAGTTGGAAAAGGAGTTATGCCCAACATTTCTTTAGTTAAAGATTCTCCTGTAAAGACCCATTGGGGGATTATTACCGATGAATTCCTGCAGACAAATGTCGAGGGAGTCTTTGCTGCAGGAGATGTTGCCGAAACTACGGACATGGTAACCGGAACAGGAGCTGTAAATGCTCTCTGGACTGCTGCCTGTGAACAGGGAAGAATTGCCGGCATGAATATGGTCAGAAAGGATAAAAAATATCCCGGTTCCATAGGGGCAAATTCTGCTGATTTTTTTGGTTTACCCTTTATGTCGGTTGGTTATGCAGGGGAAATAAAAGAAGGGTATGAAGAATTAACAGGATCTAATAACCCGAAAGAGTATAGCTATAAGAGAATTGTACTTAAAGGAAATAGACTGGTCGGCTTTACAACAATAAATAAAATCGAGAATGCCGGAGTATATACCGCCTTAATAAGAAATAAAGCGGATATATCTTCGATAAGAGATATTCTACCGGAGGATTATTTTGATTATCCTAAGGTGAAAGACCTTTTAAAAGGAAAAGAAGGTTTTCGGGAGAGTATTTCTCCGCAGGGAGAAATTATAAGAATAGCATAATTTAATGCGATAGGAGATTAGCTATGTCTAGAATAATTGCTTCAGCAGCAATACGAGGGGCACATAAATACGTAAAAGATGCTGAAGAAAAGTTAAACGAACTAATTAAGGAAAAGGGTGAAAAACAGGAAGTAGCATTCCCCAATACTGCTTATCATTTACCTGCGATTTTAGCTCTTACCGGGATAGAAGTAGAAACCCTGTCAGATACGAAAAAAGCTCTGGAACAGGCAAAACTTCTTCTGCCTCCGCTTGTAAGAGAGAAGCTCTGGCTTCCCTATTTAGGAAATACACTCGATGCGGGGATTGCCACTTTGATTGCTACTGAAATAATCGAGGCCTTAAAATATGTCGAAGGGTATAAACCGGAAGGAATATGGCTTGGTTTTACCGATGACAGCACTTTAAGAATGCAGGGTATAAAATTAGTGGACGGAAGAATGTCCGGTTTCGCCGCCTGTGTGGGAGCTCTTCCCACTAATGAACAGGCAGTTAAGCTTGCCCGGTCTCTGCAGCAGAAGAATATCCTGGTTTTTATGGTTTCATCTTCCGGAGGAAAGAGCATGGCCGAACAGCTTGCCGAGGAAGGGATAGAAATGAACTGGGACACTTTTCTTGTTCCATACGGCAAAGATACTTCTGCTGCTATTCTTGCTTTAAACTTTGCTGTCAGAGCTGCCCTTACTTTCGGCGGAATAAAACCGGAAGGTCCGGAGAATGCCATGGAAGTAGCGAGAAAAATACTTCTCTACAATAAAGACAGGGTCCACGCTTTTGTTCTTGCCCTGGGAGCTGATCCCGGAGTAAACGGGAGCGGTCAGCTTATCACCGATGAGAAGTATGCGGCAGCTGCCGGAGCTATTAATTTCGGTTTTCCCACTTTATCCGATATCGATATACCGCAGATTTTACCCACGGGAATCTGTACCTATGAACATGTCGTCTCTAATATTCCTCTCGATAAGATAGTCGGTAAAGCTATCGAGGTTAGAGGACTTGAAATAAAAATAACCGAAGTTCCCATTCCCGTACCCTATGGAGCCGGATTCGAAGGTGAACGGGTTAGAAAAGAACAGATGCAGGTTGAGTTTGGAGGCAAAAGCAGTACTGCCTTCGAAATCTTAAGAGGAAGACCGATGGATGAGGTGGAAGACGGCAAAGTAGAAATAATCGGCCGGGATATCGATTCGGTAGAAGTGGGAACGGCTATGAACCTGGCGATCCTGGTGGATGTTGCGGGAAGAAATTTCAGTGAGGATTTCGAGTCTGTTCTTGAACGGAGAATACATGAATTTCTTTCCTGTGCCAACGGGGTATTTCATATGGGTCAGAGGGCTATTGCATGGATAAGGATAAGCAAGGAAGTTTACCAAAAAGGATTCAGATTAAAACATATCGGGAATATACTGGTAGCCAAGATTCATGATGAGTATTCAAAAATTGTAGATAAAGTTCAGGTAACACTTATTACTGACAGTGAAAAAACTAAGGCGCCCTTAGAAGAAGCCAGAAAGATTTATTATGAAAGAGATGAACGGTTGGGCGGAATGACCGATGAGGATGTAGATACGTTCTACAGCTGTATTCTCTGCCAGTCTTATGCACCGGACCATGTATGTATTGTAACACCGGAAAGATTAGGTCTCTGTGGTGCCTATACCTGGCTCGATTGTAAGGCATCGTATCAGTTAAATCCTCATGGGCCTAATGAACCGGTTAAGAAAAACAAATGTCTGGATCCGGTTAACGGGCAATGGGAAGGAGTAAACGAATACCTCAAGGTAAAATCCCATGGAAATCTGGAGAGATTTAATGCTTACTCCATGCTGGAGGACCCAATGACTTCATGCGGATGCTTTGAGTGTATTGTGGCGATTCTGCCCGAAGCTAACGGGGTTATGATTATTAACCGGGAATTTACAGGAATGACTCCCATAGGGATGGCTTTCAGCACCATGGCCGGCCAGGTAGGCGGAGGAGTACAGACTCCGGGAATTATAGGAATTGGCAAGGTTTATATTACCAGTAAAAAATTTATTTCCGCGGACGGGGGAATAAAGAGAGTGATCTGGATGCCGGAGGAACTCAAGAAAGAAATAGAAGAGAGGTTGTGTAAAAGGCTGGAAGAGATTAAAGAGCCGGATCTTATGGAAAAGATAGCTACGGAAAATGATGCTGTTACCTCAGAGGAACTTTTGGCGTTTCTCGAGGAGAAGAAGCATCCTGCTCTTTCCATGCCGCCTATGATATAATTATTGATCAGAACAGAGTAAAACATAGATGAATATAATAAATCTTAGTATCAATTCATTCTCTGGAATTTCATGCCCCGATTAGAGAAGGAGGAAATAAATGGCTTTAACCGGACTACAGATCTATAAACTTTTACCGAGAACCAACTGTGGGGACTGCGATTTTCCCACCTGTATGGCTTTCGCTATGCAGGTAACGGCAAAAAAGGTCTCCCTGGATAAGTGTCCTCATATAAGTAACGAATCAACAGCCAAACTTGCCGAGGCTTCGGCGCCGCCCATGAAACTTGTCTCGATCGGCAGCAAAAATAAATTAAATATAGGACAGGAAACGGTACTTTTCCGGCATAAGGAAAAATTTCATAATCCTACAGGAATAGCCGTTTTAGTCGAAGATTCCTTAACAGCTGATGAGCTGAATAAAGAGATAGACTCCATAAACCGGCTCAAGTTCGAAAGAGTGGGTGAGGAAATAGGAATAAATCTTGTAGCTTTACGGCACAACTCGACCAATGCCGGAGATTTCGCTTCTCTGGCGGAAAAGATTACAGGGGAAACCGCTCTTTCGCTTATTCTCGTCTGTCAGGATCCGTCTGTTATAGAAGCCGCTTTAAAAGCTGTAGGAAAGGAAAGGCCTTTAATCTATTCTGCCAATAAGGATAATTTTGAAAAAATGGCTTCTCTTGCTAAAAATTATAACTGCCCCCTCGCTGTCTCGGCAGGGAGCCTTGAGGAGCTTGCCGACCTTACTCAGGATATAAAGAAAACCGGAGTGGATGATCTTGTTCTCGATCCCGGGGTTATAGAAACCGGAAATGCACTTGAATGCTTAACGAAATTAAGACGGTTAGCGGTAGAAAAAGTCTTTCGTCCCCTGGGGTACCCTACTATAATGTTTACAAGTAATGAAGATCCTTTTCAGGAAATCATGCAGGCATCCACGTATATATGTAAATATGCAAATATAGTGGTAATAAAGTCGAAACAGACCTGGCAATTTTTGCCCCTGCTCACCGTGAGACAAAATATCTATACCGACCCGCAGGTACCGAATGCTGTGGAGGCCAAACTCTACGAGGTAGGAACAGTAACACCTGCATCACCGGTAATTGTTACAACCAATTTTTCCCTTACCTATTTTACCGTAGAATCAGAGGTGGAAAACAGTAAAATTCCAACCTGTATCTCTGTAGTGGGAACCGAGGGAATGGGCGTCTTAAATGCCTTTGCCGGAGATAAATGGTCTGCGGAAAAAATTGCAAAGACCCTGGAAAAACAGAAGGTGAGAGAAAAAGTAAACCATAATACCATTATTATTCCCGGCCTTGTAGCTGTTTTCCGGGCGGAACTTATAGATGAGTATGGATGGAATGTATTGGTCGGTCCGGAGGAGGCAGCGAGGATACCGAGCTTTCTTAAAAACGAGTGGAAGTTAAACAATAAACAATGAAAGAAAATAAAGTTAAAGTAACCTTTTTATCCCAGAATGAAACGATCCTGGTGGAAAAGGGCATCACTCTTCTGGAAGCATCGATAAGAGCCGGCGTTTATGTTAACTCCATCTGCGGAGGAGACGGCATATGCGGTAAGTGTAAACTTATAATTAAAGAAGGTGATGTCACCGCTCGTCCGACTACCCTTCTTAAGCGGGATGAGATAAAAGAAGGTTATGTCCTTGCCTGCCAGACCGAAGTAACAGGGGACGTAGTAATCGAGGTTCCTCCCGAATCACGGGCAAAAGGAAAAATCCTTATAGACAAGGATGCCCAGAGATTCAGAGCTCTTTATGCTCCTATGAAGGGGCAGGTCTTTTTTAAATACGACCCTCTTATCCAGAAGATTTATCTTGAGGTTTCTCCTCCTTCCCTGCAGGATAATGTATCCGATCATGTTCACCTCTACCGCAGCATAAAACGAAAGAAAAATATTCCCATTTTGCAAAGCGGCCTTAAAGTAATACGGTCTCTCCCCTATATCTTAAGAGACTCCGATTGGAAGATAACTGTTACTCTCGGAGTAAGGGGAGGAACAATCGAAGCTATTCAGGTGGAGGAAGGAAATACCACAGATCAGAACTTTGCCGTAGCCGTGGATGTGGGAACTTCAACAGTTGTAGTTCATCTTGTAAATCTAAATACATTCGAGACCATGGACGCTGAGGCTACATACAACTCCCAGATGAGTTATGGAGATGAGGTTACGAGGAGAATAATTTATGCCGAACTTAAAGGAGAAGAAAAACTAAGAGAAGCAATCGTCGATGATATAAATAATCTTATCACCACCTTAATATCGAGAAATAACATCCGTCTCAGCGATGTGATGGCTGTTGTTTGTGCGGGAAATACGGCAATGATTCATTTTCTCCTGGAATTGGATCCTTCCAACCTTCGCAGAGAACCTTTTATTCCCGTATGTACCTATCCGCCCCCTATAAGAGCATCCGAGGTCGGAATAAAAATTAATCCCAGGGGACTTCTCTACTCTCTTCCTAGCATAGCAAGCTGGATAGGTGCCGACGTTACAGCGGGAATACTTGCGACCGGTTTATATCAGGCGGATGAACTTACCATGCTTATAGATATCGGGACAAATGGTGAAATTGTAATCGGAAATAAAGACTGGATGGTCTGCTGTTCTGCCTCGGCGGGTCCCGCTTTCGAGGGAAGCGGAGTTAAAAGCGGAATGAGAGCAGCCGAGGGAGCTATAGAGAAGTTTAGAATCTCCGAAGATGGTAAAATTCAATACACAACTATCGGAGAGGCGGACCCGATAGGTATATGCGGCTCCGGATTGATAGACATTATGGCTGAAATGTTTAAGGCGGGGATTGTGGATCGATCCGGTAAATTGGATCCCGATTCAAATGACAGGGTAAGGAATGTAAACGGAGAACTGGAGTTTGTTCTTGTGCCGTCTTCTCAAACTGCAATTAAAGATGACATAGTTATAGCCCAGGCTGATATAGAGAGCCTTATCAGAGCTAAAGCAGCAATTTTTGCCGGAATAAATGTACTTATCAGGATATTGAGTATCGAGTTTTCGGATATTAAAAGGATTTATCTGGCCGGAGGATTCGGAAACTACCTTGATAAAGAAAATGCCATAACTCTCGGCCTTATTCCCGATATCGAAAGGGATAAAGTGCAGTTTGTAGGTAATACATCCATATTAGGAGCTAAAATGGCTCTTCTGTCAAAGGATGCTCTTGATATTGCTTATAAAATCAGTAAAAATATAACTTATTATGATCTTATTACTTATGCGGATTATATGAATGAGTTTATGTCGGCGAAATTTCTGCCTCATACCGATGTAGGAAAATTCCCCACTATAATGAGAAAATTAAAAAGGAAATTTTAAAATGGGTAAAAAAATTGTTTGCACAGGAAGGGGCGGAACGGGTAAAACTACTTTTGTAGCTTTGGCGACTAAGTACCTGAGCCTGCACCCTCTGCTTGTCGATGCCGATTCCGACCAGAATCTTGCCGAGCTGCTCGGGGTAGATCTGCAGAAAGAAGCGGTAAGAACTATCTCCGATATACTTTTTGATATTCAAAAAGGTAAAGGTAGTGAGGAGTTAAACTCCATGCCTTTGCCTGATAAATTAGAATATTTGCTTAATGCAGACTGTTTATATGAATCGGAAAAATTTGATATGATTTCCATAGGAGTAAAGTGGACCAGAGGCTGCTATTGCTCGCCTAATAATCTTTTAAGGAGTATTATTTCCAAAATAGCCGGTAGTTATGAATACACAATTATAGATTCACCGGGCGGTCTGGAACATCTTAACAGAAGGGTAATATCGGAAGTAAACGACATATTTGTTGTATTAGACCCCTCTAAAAAAGCCTTAAATAATATAGAGAGGATAAAAAAAATCGCCTCGGAAATAGGAATACACTTTAATAATCTTTACCTTATAGCAAATTACAGATTTAACGAAAATGCGGTGGAATACCTTAAAAATATAAATGAAAATTATTTAGGAAAGATAGAATACGACCCCGACCTGGAAGAGTATAATTGGAGCGGAAGGTCTTTACTTGACCTGGCGCAGGATTCACCTGCCTTCTCTTCTGTAAAGAATATAATGACAAAGGCGGGATATCAGGCAGGAAGTTAAAAAGGAGGAGAATGTAATGAATATCCCTGATGTTAAACAGAGTTGGCCCAATCCGATAAATGAGGTAACTATAGGTGCCACTAAAGAAGAGGGCGGAACAAGATCTAATACAATTACCATAGGAGGAACCGGTACTTTGCCTTTTCTTTCCTTCGAAGGCCGCAGTCCTCACCACCCGGTAATAGCAATGGAAGTATGGGATTTTGCTCCGGCAGACTGGCCGGAGGAACTGGAGAAATATTTTTCCGATGTATGGGACGACCCCGGGAAATGGGCGAAAAAATGCGTGGACGAGTTTAATGCAGATCTTATCTGTTTAAGACTTCAAGGATGCGATCCGGACGGAGAAAACAAAAGCAGCGACGAAGCCGGCGAAGCCGTTAAAAGAGTGTTAGAATCCGTAACGGTTCCCCTTATAATATGGGGCTGCGGAAACAAAGAAAAAGACAATGAGATACTCCCTGTTTGTTCCCAGACTGCTGCAGGCGAGAAGTGCCTTTTAGGCACTATCACCGAGGATAATTATAAAACGCTGGTGGCATTATGTAAGGCTGACAAACACAAATTAATTGCCGAATCCCCGGTTGATATAAATATAGCCAAGCAGGTTAATATTTTAGCTGCCGACATAGGTTTGGCGCCTGAAGATATTGTTATCTATCCTTCTACCGGATCTTTAGGATACGGAATAGAGTATGTTTATTCAATTATGGAAAGGGGAAGGATAGCAGGATTATCCGGAGATAAAATGTGGGCTATGCCTCTTTTAGCTGATATAGGAAAAGAGGTGTGGAAGGTAAAGGAAGCCGTAGTAGCCGAAGAGGAAGTTCCCGGATGGGGAAACCATGTTCAGCGGGGTCCGCTCTGGGAAGCGATAACCGCTCTGGTTTATCTTCAGGCCGGGTCGGATATCATTATTATGCGGCATCCGAAAGCAGTCGAAGAATTAAAGAAATATATTCACAGTTTAACAAATAAGAATTAATTTATTTGGTTAAAGATAAACCGGATATTGAAAGATCAACAACATAAGGAGGACAAAATGATCTTTATAGGCGAGAGAATAAATGGCGGATTTAAGGATATTAAAAGGGCTATACAGGAAAGGGATAAGTCGATTATTCAGCACTGGGCAAAGATTCAAACAGAAGCCGGTGCTGATTATCTGGATGTCAATATGGGAGCTGCTTCCAATAAAGTAGATGATTTTATCTGGATGGTAGAAACCGTCCAGGAAACAGTGGAAACACCGGTCTCTCTCGACAGTAACAAGCTTGCCTTTATAGAAAGCGCTATAAAAGTTTGTAAGCATCCACCTATAATTAATTCCACTACTGCAGATAAGGAAAAACTGGACCAGATTATCCCGGTAGCAGTAGAACATAATGCTTCCTTAATCGGACTCTGCATGGATAAAAAGGGTGCTCCTCAGGATGTAAATCAGCGTGTGGAACTTGGCGCTACTATATTCAGTGAAGCTATAGATAAAGGACTTTCCGCAGACCAGGTTTTTCTTGATCCTGTAACTATGCCCTTAAAATTCCTTCAGCCGCAGGCTTATAACCTAATAGAAGCTGTTCGCCAGTTTACGCTTCTTTCCAGCCCTCCTCCTCATATAATCGTAGGATTAAGCAATATTTCTTCCAAAGCCAGGGAGATGAAGCTTATTAATCGTGTGTTCCTTATTATGTGCATCGAAGCAGGTCTCGATGCAACAATATGTGATGTTACCGATGAGGAGTTATTAAACTCAGCTATAACTACTGAAATTATATTAAATAAGCATATCTATTCAGATTCATATATAAAAGCTTACAGGGAAAGCAGGAGAAAATGAGCTCTCACAAAAGGCTCTTTGTGGCAGCAACCCGGCAAAATGACGGCAAGTCCACCATCTGCCTGGGATTACTTCATGTTTTAAAAGAAAAATATTCCAGGCGTGGTTTTATTAAGCCGGTGGGGCAGCACTATGTCGAACAGGACGGATGTAAAGTCGATGAAGATGTAGTGTTAATGAGAGATGTCTATCATATAAATACTGATTTAAAGGACATGAATCCTATTGCGGTGGAAAGAGGATTCACAGAAAGATATATACAGGAAGGCGGGCTGGAAAAGTATAGAAGGGCGATAAAGGATTCTTATGACCGAATATCCGCAGATAAGGACCTGGTGATTATCGAGGGAACAGGCCATGCCGGAGTCGGAGCCGTATTTGATCTTTCCAATGCTTCCGTAGCAAAACTTCTTAACAGCAAGGTTATTATAGTCGCCACAGGCGGTATAGGCAGACCTATCGATGAAATTGTGGTAAACAAGGCTCTTTTTGATCATAATGGAGTCGAGATAATGGGGGTGGTTATAAATAAGGTTCTTGCTGAAAAATATGAAAAGATAAAAAAGATTGCAGGTTTAGGCCTGCAGCGTAAGGGGATAAAACTTTTAGGTACGGTACCATTCCATAAAAAACTTACATACCCGACAATGAAACAAATCATGGATGCTACAGGGGCGAAAATTCTTTGCGGTGAGGAGTTTCTCCAGAGAAAAGTGCTGACTATTCTCGTTGGGGCAATGGAACCGTACCATGCGCTGGAGCATTTTACTCCTAATAGTCTTATAATTGTTCCCGGAGACAGAGAAGATATTATTCTTGCCGTTATTGCCACGGAGAGAATTATGGGAAGCAGAAATAAAGTGGCCGGCATGATTTTAACCGGAGGTCTTTTGCCGCACAAAGGTGTAATGAAAATAGTTAAAGATTGCCATTCTACCATTCTGTTTTCAGATGATGATACCTACCTGGTGACAAAGAAAGTACATGAACGCCGGGTTAAAATCAGAGCAACAGATAAGGATAAAGTAAAAGAAGCCGTACAGTTGGCAGAAACCTATCTGAACATCGATGAAATTATTAGCCAGCTTTAACGGTTTTTATCGGAGTGGAAAATATTTATGCATATATTAGCTGTAATTCAGGGAACATACGGACAGAGAATAGTTCATAATCTTCGTTTAAATAATCCTGAAAACTGGGAAATCGAGGATTGGAGTGTTCCTCTTAAGCTTCCCTTTATTATCGAGGATCCCAAAGAATTCTTACCTGAAGAATTCCCTCGTACGGATATTCTTCTTTCCCTCGGCGGGAGTACGGGAGCAGCTGAGCTTATCCCCGAAATAGCAAGAATGAGTTCGGCTAAGGCAGTTATTGCACCCATAGACAACCGGGACAATCTTCCTCCGGGTTTGGTGAATCAAATAAAGGAAGACTTAAAAAAATCAGGAATAGACGCTGCCTTTCCTCTTCCCTTTTGCTCTCTGACTGAAGGAATAAGTAATAATAAATATATAAGAGATTTCGCCGGATATTTCGGAACACCAAAGCTTACAATTATCTTAGATCAGGGCAGAATTAATAAAATCACCATGGAAAGGGAGGCACCCTGCGGAGTCACCTGCTTCGTGACAGAAAAGCTTATCGGTTTGGGAAGTGAAGAGGCAAAGGAGAAAGCTGCACTTTTTCACCAGTATTATCCCTGTCTTGCTTCAGGGAAACCGGATAGAAAATTCGGTGATTCCATCCTCCACAGAGCAGCACATATAACCACGGCTGCCGTTAAGTCGGCTATTACTATTTACCTTAATGAAACAAGAACTATTACGAAGTAGGTATTAATAGGAACCTGTCCGTGTTACCTGTATTATACTATAATATAATATCTCTACTAAGGAATAACCTGTAAAATGCCCAAACCAAAAGCTATGATAGATTATAGCAAGTGTCATTCCGAAAGATGTAATACGGGAACATGTCCTGCAGTGGCCGAATGTTCTCATAAAATTTTTATACAGGATGCTCCGTGGGAGATGCCTTACACCCTTCAGGATTTTTGTATTGGCTGCGGCAAGTGCACCATAGTCTGCCCTTTTAAAGCTATTATAATGAAATGAACGCAGAGCATATTGACAATTCGGTAATATTATAATACAAATATATTTTAAGATTATCAATGTGAGATAAAATATGGTAAAAAGTAAAAAATATATACTACATAAAGATAGCAAAATAACAATCCTGACACTCCTGAAACACTTTTATGATGAAGAAATTTTTTCGATACTTATAAAAGATTTTTACGATGAGGATATCGATATAAGCCTTGCGGCTATTAAAGCTTCCGCGTCTATCGGCAACGAAGCTGCTGTATCGCACCTCTACCAGATAATAGAAAAAGGAAAGATAGAACAAAAAATAGCGGCAATTAATACCTTGTCGGGGATCCGTGCCCCTTCTTCCGTCAATATGCTCATAAAGTACTTTAACCTGTTCGACGATAAGCATATTCGTAATGAAATACTCGGCGCAATTAATACGATTGCAGCAACAAATGAGAAAGTACAGGAATTAAACAAGTCGATACTTCTTAACCCGACTGCGGATGACGATATTAAAACCTGTGCAGTACTCGGATTAATGGAATCGGGAAACCTAAACTTTCTTAAAGGAATATTAGAAAACTTTTCTCCTAATATCCGGAAAGCAGCTTTTCAGCGTATTCTTACATTAAACAATCAGGATGCGGAAGACTTTATAAATTATTTCAAAGACAGGATAAAGAGCTTTTCGCCCTATACAATCGGCACATACCTTGCAG
>QILZ01000310.1 GCA_003233545.1 Spirochaetales bacterium | reverse complement strand
CTGTTTTCATTTCTATGATTTTACCCTGATGCAGAGCAATGCCGCCCATCATCTGTACGTCAAAAATACGCTCACCGAGAATTCTTCTCGCTGCTTCCCTCACCAGTGCATACGCTTCGGGCAAAATAGAATCCAGACTTTCCTTATTTTTATAACGTTCCCTGAACTCGTCAGTTTTAGACTTAAAGTCATCTTTGTTAAGATGCATCGTTTCGTATTCCAGAGAATTAATTTTCGTTACAATTGGTATCAATATTTTTAAATCTCTGTCATATTTGGATCCGACAAACATTTTAATCGCTTTTTCTATCATAGTTGTAATGTAACGGCTTTTATACCGAAAGGTCAAGATTGACAAGCAAGATAGAGGAATTATAGTATAAGCATATGATAAGAATAAACAAATTATACTATGGTCTTTTTGCGCTGGCTATTTTATATGTCTTTTCCGGCTGTACAAAAAGCGGATTATCCGAATTAAAAAAAGAGAATCTGTTCAGCCTGAATATCGGCAAAATAGATAATGCAATCGACCTTTTCCAGATCCCCGGAAAAGGGTTTGCTGCAAAAAATAGAATTTATATGAGGAACGGGATATTCTATATTGCCAATGGCAATTCAAATAAGCTGATGGAATTTTCCTCCTATGGTGATCTTATTTTTATGCTCTATAATCCTCTGATGAATTCGAAACCTGTTCTTCTCGATTCCGATCTTTCCGGTAAGGAAAAAACAACAAGACGTGCTGTTAAGTACAATTTTCATCAGATCGGTGAGATAGTTGTGGACAGCAGTAATAGCCTGTGGGTGGAAGATGTTGTATCGAGGGATAAATACGTAAGGGATAAGAAAAGAAATATAGTGCTTAAAAAGGTTGTGCGGCACTTTACACGGGAAGGCAAATTAATCAACTATATCGGACAGGAAGGAATCGGAGGTACTCCGTTTCCGTATATAGAAAACCTGTATATAACCGTTAATAATGAGCCTGTAGTGGTAACACGTACTCCTCTTGAATGGGATATATTCTGGTTTTATTCATCGGGAGAATTACGATATCATATTAAAATCGATAACAGACATCTGCCCGATCCGTCGGGGGATGATACGTGGAAAGGTGAAATAGGAAAAATTATCGCTGATTATAATGATTCTATCCTCTATGTAGCTGTTTCTTACTTTAAAGATATAATAGATCCGTCGACACATACGCGTTCCGGTGTCAAAAAGACAGGTTCGTACATATATACTTTAGACTTGAAGGATAAATTGTATAAAGAATTGATTAAAATACCTGATACGGAACAGCTTAAGGAAGTTGTCGGAACAAAAGAACTGAAAATACCCGGTCCGTCATACGAATTAATGGGAATAACCAAAAATAAATTTATTTTTTTTCTGCGAAACGAAGGTGTTAATAAGTACAAGCTGCTGATAAAGGATTTTTCAGGTAAAACCGCAGCGATAAGAATTATGACTATAGAAGATACGGCGCTTTATTTTAAATATATAACAGTCGCCCCCTCCGGTATTATATACGGCATACTTGCGGATGATAATGAGGCGCACATCGTCTGGTGGAGAAGTGACAAACTATTAAAGAAAGATGAAGAGAACAAATGAACAAGAAATTAAATAAAGGATTACACGATTCCGGTCCGAATAAAAATAAGAAGCATGATTCTTTTACGGTAAAGAAAAGTGCCGAAGAAAAGATGGTTTACCATTACAACAGAGATGAAAGGCTTTCCATGCCAACGGCTCCGGTTAAAGGAAACAGGAGCAGGGGAATATTTAAGGGAAACAAAACTTTAATTATTCTGTTTATCAACGTTATCGTTATTTTTCTTGTGCTTTTTTTATTTATTCATTTTCTAAACAAACCTTCATATATAAAGGTTAAGGCCGGTTATCGTCTGGAACTGGAGGCATTCCCGTATGCAGGTGAAATTCTTGTTTCTCTCTATATCAAGAAAGTAAAAGAAAATAAAACAAACGGTAAATACCGGATTTCCGCATTATTATATACATCAGGGGAACCGAAAAAGAAAAAGATAATAAGCGAAGATTTACCTGCCGAAAAAGGCCGGGAGATTATACTCAGGGCCAAATTGCCCTGGCTGGGAAGAGATGATTCGGTTAATGCGGAAGTGGATATCGGAGGTGTTATTGTGGTACTCAAAAAGTCTGTTAAGAAAAAATAATATTGACGATGAACTTTTATTTGATTATCATTTGCACATGGTACAGTTTTATTTTCTTTCCATAGTGGCAAATTTTTTAGGCGGTGTTGCACTGTCGGCCGATTACCTCGGAACTAAATTTCCCTTTTTTGAATCGATAAAAGGTGCGTTTCAGAAGCGCAGTATTAAAATCGGCCTGGGGTTCACAGCCCTTATCGTGGGAATCTTTAAATTGATTGTAAAACCTGTCGGATGGGCTGTTCCTTTTGCAGGGGATCTTCTTCCTGCATTAACGGGTATAGGTATAGGCCTTGCTTTGCTGTTTGATTTTTATAAGCAGAAAACAAACCTGGAAAAGGAAAGCATGGAAAAAGTTGAAAAAGCCGTTATGACATACAGAGTTCCTCTCGGGATACTCGGTATGGTCGTGGCTTTTCTTCACTTTCTGATACCGGGTGCACTATTTCTGTAATATAGATCAGTTATGTTCTTTCTCCGCCTGAGCGGCCTTTATAACGTCCTCCGCCGCTTTACCTGTAATGGGATTGTAATGACTGAATTCCATCTCGAACGATGCTGTCCCCGATGTTATAGAACGCAGATCGATCGAATACCTGAGCAGTTCGGATTGGGGTACCTGGGCTTTGATTTCCTGTATTCCTCCCCCAATGGGCTCCTGTCCTAGTACGCGTCCCCTTCTGGAACTTAAATCGGATAAAACGTCTCCGAGGTATTGATCCTCGACAAACACGGATAAATTCATTACAGGTTCGAGCAGAACGGGTTTGGCCTTTGCAACGGCATCTCTTAATGCCCCTCGGGCGGCCAGCTTAAAGGCAAGTTCGGATGAATCGACGGGGTGTTCCTTACCATCCACTACTTTTGCTTCGATATCCACGATCGGGTAACCGGCAAGGAAGCCGGTTTCCATTCCTTCGAGTATACCTTTTTCCACGCCCGGTATGTAGCCCCTGGATATGGCTCCGCCGAAAATTGCATTGACAAATTTAAACTTTTCACCCCTGGGCAGAGGCTTTATTTCCAGTACGACTTTTGCATACTGGCCGTGCCCCCCTGTCTGTTTTTTATGAAGATGTTCGGCTCCGGCAGAAGTTGTTATTGTTTCCCTGTAAGCAACTTTCGGAACCCATGTTTCTATCTCTATTTTTTGTTTTTCTCTTATTTTATCAAGGATAATCGAAATATGCTGTTCGCCCATTCCTGAAATTACATTTTCCTTTGTTTCTTTATTAAAATGCAGCTTAAATGTCAGGTCCTCTTCTGCTGCCCTGATAAGAAGCTGATTTAATTTATCTTCGTCTTTCTTGACCTTTGAGGAAACTGCGAGTGAATGTACGGGCTGAGGAATCTGAAGAGGAGGAAAGATCAGGGGACTGTCTGCAGTGCAGAGAGAATCGTTTGTTTTTACCGATCCTAACTTTGCAAAACAGCCTATATCTCCTGCAATGAGCTCTTCCGCTTCTTCTAACTTTTTACCCTGAATTGTATATATTTTGGAAAGTTTTTCTTTCTTATCAGCATTTGCATTGATTATATCCGAATCGGGCGTAATCTTCCCCGAAATTATTTTAACGAGCGAAAGTTTACCTGTAAATTGATCTATGGTTGTTTTAAAAACAAATGCGGAGAAAGGTTCCGATTCGTCATACTTCCTGGTAATCTCTTTGCCGTCCGCAGTGGAAGCCTTTTCTTCTTCCGGGGGAGAGGGTGCTGTTTCGGAAAGAACATCGAGCATCGCCTTAAGTCCGGAATTTAATTCCGCAGAACCTGCAAAAATGGGAACTATCTTATTCTCTGTTATTCCCTTCTGTAAGCCTTTGATTATTTCTTCTTTAGACAAAGTTCCTTCATCAAAATATTTCTCGATAAGTTTATCATCACCTTCTGCTGCTGTTTCTATAAGCTGCTGCCGGTATTCTTCCGCCTGATCTTTGAATTCGGAAGGTATTTCTGTTTCTTCGGTTTCTTTACCTTCCTTTGAGTAGATATATGCTTTTTTATTTATCAGGTCTATAATTCCTTTAAATGATGCGCCGGAACCTATCGGCAGTGTAACCGCAATAACCGAAGATTTAAATTTATCCTTTATATCTGCGGCTGCTTTATCAAAATCGGCATGTTCCTTATCCATCTTGTTAACGAACACGAATCTGGGCATATGTCTTGCGTCCAGCCTTCTCCAGATTTTAATGGTTTGTATTTGTACACCGACATCGCCGCCAAGTAATACCAGGGCGGAATCAGCAACACGTAAGGCTGCAACGACTTCGCCCACAAAATCCGAAGATCCCGGAGTATCAAGAATATTAATCTTTGTATTATTCCAGTTAATATGTTCGATCGATGTATGTATGGATATTTTTTTTGCAATTTCTTCTTCTGTAAAATCACTAACAGTCTGCCCTTTGTCCACGGACTCCCTTTTCGGTATTATTCCTCCGTTAAAGAGAAGTCCTTCTGTAAATGTTGTTTTACCGGTTCCTCCATGACCGCAGACTGCAATATTTCTGATGCCGGAAGTAGTGATACTCATTAATACTCTCCTTAATTTATGGGCTTGGTTAAATATATCTTTAGAAATTTTCTTTGTCAAGAATAGGCTGCGCCCTTTGGATTCTTAAGATAGGCTCTGTATAAGGGTTTCGTGACCGCCGAGTTCGACAGAAAAAAGAATCTTAAGTTTTATGGTTTTATTGACCCCTGCATACTTTAGTTCTACAATATATATGTATGATGGATAGGATATCGCCTTTTGATCGTCTTGTTTCCGGGCTTTCGAAAAAGGAAAGAGAAGAACTGCTTGCCAGAATAAAGTCGTCCGTCCGAATATCCGGCTCTCCTGTTATGGATATACGAAAAGATACGGATGAGCAGGTAGATATAGAGGAAGAGTACCGAAGGCTGCCTTTTTTCCCCAGGTTTTTTATCTGGTTAAAGTCCATACTCGGGGGGAACAGCAGGGAAGAGCTTATGGAAGCCGCTCTGTATCTAAAGCTTCGGAAAAGGATCGAAAAGTATTATCCGGGTATTGTAGATTTTAAAAATAACCTTTTTTTATCCGGTATGTTCGATAAATTAAAAAAACTTCTCGATGCGGTGACTTTTTTCCGTCCTTCTATAGTACCGGCTCTGGGGAAACACAGAGAAATATTTTTTACTTTTTTGGCAAATGAAGAGTTGAACGATATAGATAAGAAAATCGAGGAGGCGATAGAACCGGAAGCTATTCAAACGGAAATGCAGTATCTCGATGTACAGAATATCAGAGCGGAGATGATGAATAAACTGGAGGAAATAATCGACGGAATAGAAGAGGCTGACAGGATGAGAATTTATAATAATGTCATAATTCTTCAGTCTCTGTATAATCTGTGTCTGTTCAGAATAGAGGATATAGCCGAAAAGTTTAAACAATCCTTTGGCACTTCGGAATATACAGTTCCGTTTAATGATATCAGCAGACTTATAATCGAACTTACCGGCCGTCTTTATTCTTTTAAAATACCACCGAATGCAAAGCTCCTGCAGATTTTATTTTTTTTCTCATATCAGGAAAAGAGTAACGGGAATTACGATTTTGCGGATGACCTTACATCTGTCCTTATACATTCGGAGGAAAAACTGAATGCAATAAGAGATTTTAACCGGTCCGTCCCGCTGCTTGATATTTCCGGATATCTTATCAGGGATTTAAATTACAAGCCGGAAATTACGAAAGGCGGAGAAGATTGGTTTTTTTATTTTAAGAAATTCTGGGAAAAAAGGCTGGATTACAGATTCAGGGTATACAGATTTAATAAGCAGAGGCGGGAAATTATACAGGAGATAGCTGAATTCTTCAGGATAGATAAATTCGAATTTCCTCTAAACTATAGGGATAATATTTCGGGGTATAATATACATGCCGCTTTTCCAATTTCTATCGGTTTCCTGCAGAATTTCTATGATTCGATTTTTACGGTAAAAATAAATACACCATTAAAAATACTTGTTTTAAACGGGGAATTCTACAAGGAAGAGAACAGGATCGAGTTTACGGATTCCCGCAACGGTGTGGTTAATATTGGAGCGGATTTAAAACGGTTTTATAATAATTTCGAAAAATCCGGAAAATACGGGGCTGAATTGTCAAGAATAAGAAATGAACTTGTAAGGACAGGATTAAAGGAAAAACAGGTAAATATAATTGTCGAAAATGCTGATAAGGATGCCGGGAATATTATTAATAATTCACTTGTAAATTTAAAAAACCTGGTAAAGATTTTAGACGGTGTTTTGTACGGAGAAGTAGGAGGAAAGTACGATACGATTTCCAATTACGGGGATATCAACGGAAGCAGAAATAAAAATTACATAGATTCCTTAAAATCAATAATTAAAATTCTGGATAAGTCTGTTGTACTGTTGGACAAAGTTTATAATCTTGAAAAATCGAGGCCTGCTCCGCTGATTGACTCTAATTAAAGACTCTGATTAAATACACAACACTCTCTATCGAAGAAGAAGATTTATACACGGAAAAAGTAAAGAAAATTTCGGAACAATGACAACTTTAATCGGGAATATAAGCAGAGAGGATGCGGGAAAATGAAAGATTTAAAAGAGTATTGGCGCGGGGTAATCTGCAGGGTAATAAATTTAATTGCCGAAAATGAAAACAGAGGAACCGGTATTGTCAGCCCTGATTCGATTATTACGGAAACACCTCCTGACCCTGAGATGGGCGACATCGCTTTCCCGATGTTTCAATTTTCTAAGATATTAAAAAAATCACCGAAAGAAATAGCGGAACAGTGCAGAATACTCTTAGAATCGGAGCATTTAACGGATAAAAAAGCAGGCACTCCCGAAGTTTCCGGTGCTTATCTGAACATCCGTCTGGACCGCATACGGGTTACGGAGGAAGTGCTTGCACGGATAGGAAAACAGGCTGATGATTACGGGAGAGGGAATGTCTTAAATAATAAAAGGATCACTATAGAATTTTCATGCCCGAATACAAACAAGCCCCTGCACCTCGGGCATTTACGAAACGACGCCATAGGGATGAGCCTGTCGCTTATACTCGAGGCATCGGGTGCTTTGATAAGAAGGGTGAATCTTATTAACGACAGGGGGATTCATATATGTAAATCCATGCTGGCTTACAAAAAGTTCGCCGGAGGAAGTACTCCGGGTACAGAGGGTGTTAAAGGAGATCATTTTGTAGGAAAATACTATGTTCTGTATAACGAATGGGCGGATAAGGATCCTGAGGCGGAAAAAGAAGCGCGTGAGATGCTGAAAAAATGGGAACAGGGCGATTCGGAGATAATGGAGCTGTGGAAGAAGATGAACGGATGGACTATCGAGGGGATACAAAAGACCTATTCTGCAACAGGGGTGGAGTTCGATCAGGTATATTACGAAAGTGATACATATAAACTGGGAAAAGAGGAAGTACTTAAAGGTTTAAGTAAAGGGGTTTTCTACAGGGATAAGGATAATTCCGTATGGGTGGATCTTACCGGAGAAGGTCTCGATAAAAAGGTTCTTCTAAGAAGCGATGGTACATCCCTGTACCTGACGCAGGATATCGGTACTGCGGTTCAGAGGTATAATGACTGGCCTTTCGATACTTTGATATATGTAGTCGCATCGGAGCAGAACTATCACTTTAAGGTTCTTTTTAAGGTTCTGAGTCTGCTCGGATACACATGGGCGGATAATCTGTATCATCTTGCCTATGGAATGGTTAATCTCCCCGAAGGGAAGATGAAATCGCGCGAAGGAAGGATTGTAGACGCGGATGATCTTATAGAGGACCTGTGCAAACTCGCTTTAAAGGAGATTGCTGCAAAGGGCAGGGATTCGGAAATATCAGACTTAGAATCAACAGCAGGGATGATTGCCTCAGGTGCGCTTAACTATTATCTGCTGCAGGTATCACCTTACAAGGACATGGTTTTCTATCCCGAAGAGTCTATTTCGTTTACAGGAAATACCGGCCCGTATCTTCAATACACGGGAGCAAGGATTTCCAGTCTTTTAAGAAAGTATTCCGGGAATAAAGAAAAATACTCCGGAGGAACTCTAAAGCCCGGATTGTTGGCAGGGAAGGAAGAGTGGGAAATAGTAAGAATGTTAGCTGATTTCCCGGGGGTTATCGAAAATGCTGCGGAACAGAAGAATCCGTCTGTTATTGCCGTTTTCCTTTTTGAGCTCGGGAAGCATTTTAGCCGGTTTTATCACGATAACCCGATTCTTCATAATAAAAACCGTGATCTTATTGCAACAAGAATGGCACTCGCAGAATCTGTTATGCAGGTTTTAAAGAACGGTCTTAAGCTCATCTGTGTTCCTTTTTTGGAGAAGATGTAATTGGAAAATCAGGATTTAAGATATCGGAAAAAACCATTCTGTTGTCTTTAGTCGTATAACCCAGTCTGATGTACGGTGATAATTTTTCACGGCTTATAATAAATGTGAATTCTCCCGAACCGGGGTTCCATCGGGAGGGCTTTATACTGCTGAAGCCGGAAATAAGCAGAGGGTTTTTTATAATATTTCTGAAACGCAGCAAAAAACTCCCGAACAGTGCCAGATTTGTTCCGGAGTATTGTAATTTAAGATTCTTGGTATATATTTCTGTAAACATAACAACAACGATAAAAATTTTCTCCTGCACGGAAACTCCTATGCCGAAGTTTGTCCAGTACGGATCCAGAATAACTTCTCTGTGTGTATCGCTCTTAAGCCAGGCTTTTTCGATTCGTGCCATACTGTTTCCGGCTCCGATAATTTCTCCGACACGGAGAGAAGTACCTCCGCTTTCTCTGTAACGGTCCAATCCGTTCCGGCCGTTTTTATCGATGTGGCTCAGTTTTCCATTTTTCAGCAGTTTTTGCGAGTATTTTAAAGCGGTAACGGAGAGCCTGGAGTCCGGTTTTAATGCCGGCAGGTTGTAGTTTTTCCTTGTACTGTTCAACCAGTTAATAATGGCAGTATCTCCGAAAGCGGTATACACGGGAATTAAAAAGAGGATAATTATTAAAGATCTTTTCATAGTAAATTATATTATATATAGTTTTTATACACTTGTTCTATGGAGTAGTTATGACGACAATCGGTAAAATCAGAAATATCGGAATTATGGCCCATATAGATGCCGGAAAAACCACGACAACAGAGCGGATACTGTACTACACGGGAAAAAGCCACAGAATGGGAGAGGTCGATGATGGTGAAGCTGCAATGGACTGGATGCCCCAGGAACAGGAACGCGGTATAACGATAACCTCTGCGGCTACCACATGTTTCTGGCTGGATCATCAGATAAATATTATCGATACTCCGGGGCATGTGGATTTTACTGCTGAGGTGGAGAGGGCTTTAAGAGTGTTAGACGGCGGTATAGTAGTATTTTCTGCTGTGGAAGGTGTGGAACCGCAGTCGGAAACCGTCTGGCACCAGGCAGACCGGTACGGAATACCAAGACTCGCCTATGTAAATAAAATGGACAGGATCGGTGCTGATTATTTTCGTGTTATAGGCGAAATGGAAGACAAATTAGAAGCCGAACCGCTTATTGTCCAGATACCCCTTGGCAGAGAGAGCGATTTCGAGGGTGTAATCGACCTCGTTAAACTCAAGGAGATAAGGTGGGATCAGAGCGATTTCGGTACAACATCGATGTATTCGGAAATAAGCGGCCCCTACAGGGATAAGGCTTTAAAGATGTACGAAAAAATGATAGACCGGTTAGCCGTCATATCCGAAACATTAACGGATCTTTACCTCGAAGGTAAGGAAATACCGGAAGAGCTGGTTAAAGGGATGATTAAAAGAGGTACTTTAAACGGTGATTTTATCCCGGTATACTGCGGGGCATCGCTGCGTAATATCGGCATACAGCCTCTGCTTAACGGAATAATAGACTATTTGCCCTCACCTGCGGAAGTGCCTCCCATGTCGGGACATCACAGCAAATCCGGAAAGGAAGTAGAGATACCCTGCAAGCGGCAGGCCCCTCCTCTGGCCCTGGTCTTTAAGATACAGAATGACAGAGAAGCGGGAGCTTTAAGTTATATGAGAGTCTATTCGGGAAGTTTTAAAAACGGCGGGGTGGTTTATAATATAAACAAGAAAAAGCGTGAAAGAATAACAAGACTGCTGAGAATGCATGCAAACCGCTATGAAAGGGAAGATTTGGTGGAAGCGGGAGATATCGCAGTTGCGATCGGCTTAAAACTTACACAGACAGGAGATACCATAGGGACGGATAAATTCCCGGTACTTCTGGAAAATATAAAATTTCCGGAACCGGTTATTTCCGTTGCAATAGAGCCTAAAACACTCTCGGAAAGGAAGAAGTTGGACGACGTGCTTTATCTGCTTGCAAAGGAGGATCCGACTTTCTCTGTAAAAGAAAACGAAGAGACAGGACAGCTGATTGTCTCGGGAATGGGTGAACTGCATCTCGATGTACTTATTACAAGAATGATGAAGGAATATAAGATAGAGGCCAAAGTCGGAAAACCCCATGTTTCCTACAGGGAATCAATTTCTAAAGAGGCGGTGCATAAGGAAAAATACCACAGGGTAATAGGCGGTAAAGAAAATACGGCAGTGATTACTCTTAAGGTAAAACCTCTTGCAAGGGGAAGCGGGAACAAATTTGTAAATAATATATCAGGGGATATCCTGCCTGTTGAGTTGATGGAAAGTGTAAAACGGGGAGTCGAAAATGCATTTAATTCGGGTATTGTTTACGGCTACCCTGCAATAGATGTAGAAGTGAGCCTCGAGGATGCCGAATATAATCAGTCAACCTCGACGGCATTTGCATTCGAAGCTGCCGGTTCTCTTGGTTTCGATGCGGCATGCAGAAAGGCGGATCCCGTACTGCTGGAGCCTATAATGCTTGTGGATGTTATATGCCCCAAAGAGTTCATAGGTGATGTAATCGGTAATCTTACAGCAAGGAGCGGTGTTGTAATTAATATGGAGAGTAAACCCGGTGCGGATCATATACATGCAGAGGTGCCTCTTGCAAACATGTTCGGCTACTCCACAGTGTTAAGGTCTTCGACACAGGGAAGGGGAACGTATACAATGGAATTTTCCCATTTTGCCGTAAAAGAGGGCGGATTCTGTTGATTAAGGAATTCGTACCGCCCCGCTTGACAGTGGATTTGTTTTGTCCCTAAAATACCAGAGTTTACAGGAGGACATATTGTATAAGCCGGTTGATTCAAAAGTGAATTTCCCTGAAATGGAAGAGAAAATATTAAAATTCTGGCAGGAAAATGACATTTTCAAAAAATCCATAAGACAGCGCGGAAATAACGATGAATACGTTTTCTATGACGGCCCTCCTTTTGCTACCGGACTGCCTCATTTCGGACATTTTGTGCCCGGCACGATTAAAGATATCATCCCGAGATATCAGACAATGAAGGGTAAAAAGGTGGAACGCCGGTTTGGATGGGACTGCCATGGCCTTCCCGTGGAATACGAGATGGAAAAGGAACTCGGGATTTCCGGAAAACGCGAGATAGAGGAATTCGGTGTTGCTGAATTTAACGAATCATGCCGTTCCATTGTTTTGCGGTATACCCGTGAATGGCGCTATATTATGACCAGGATGGGACGATGGGTGGATTTTGATAACGATTATAAGACAATGGACACGGATTATATGGAGTCCATATGGTGGGTCGTAAAAAAACTGTGGGACAGTGATTTACTCTATGAAGGATACTATATTCTTCCGTACTGCCCCAGATGTTCCACGGTACTTTCCAACTTCGAGCTGAACCTCGGCGGTTATAAGGATGTACATGATCCCTCCGTTACAATCCGGTTTAAAGTAACCGGTGAAAAAAATACATACTTTTTAGCATGGACAACAACTCCGTGGACGCTGCCTTCGAACCTTGCACTTGCACTCGGGCCTGATATCGATTATGTAAAGATTAAGGACGGAGATGATTATTATATTCTGGCGGAAGAAAGGCTTTCGGGCTATTACAGATCGGAAGATGAATACGATATTACAGCACGGTATAAGGGTTCGGAGCTTACGGGTAAAAGTTATGAACCGATTTTTCCGTACTTTAAACAACTTTCGGAAAAAGGTGCATTCAGGACTTATCCTGCCGATTACGTTTCCACGGAGGATGGTACGGGAATAGTACATACGGCGCCCGGTTTCGGGGAGGAAGATTACTCGCTTTTAAAGGGAACCGGAATTCCTGTTGTCTGTCCCATAGACGAAGAAGGGAGATTTACCGGGGAAGTTTCCGATTATCAGGGTATATTTGTTAAAGATGCGGATAAAAGGATAATTAAAGATTTAAAAGAACGGGGGATACTCGTTAAATCGGGAAACCTGCTTCACAGCTACCCCCATTGCTGGAGATGTCATTCTCCTCTTATATACAGGGCTGTATCCTCCTGGTTTGTCGATATCGGAAAAATAAAGGAAAGGATGCTTAGGACAAACAGGACGGTAAACTGGGTGCCGGCACATCTTCGTGACGGACGTTTCGGTAAATGGCTGGAAGGCGCAAGAGATTGGGCGGTTTCAAGAAACAGGTTCTGGGGTAATCCTCTGCCGATATGGAAATGTGAAGAATGCGGTAAAATGGTATGCCTCGGCTCAAAAAAGGAACTTGAAGAACGTACGGGCAGGGATGTTACCGATCTGCATAAGCACTTCATAGATGATCTGACATTTAAATGTGATAAATGCGGGGATACGATGAGGAGGATTCCGGAGGTTCTGGACTGCTGGTTCGAATCCGGGGCAATGCCCTATGCTCAGAATCACTACCCGTTTGAGAATAAAGAACATTTCGAAGAACATTTTCCCGCGGATTTTATTTCGGAAGGTCTGGACCAGACCCGGGGCTGGTTTTACACATTAACCGTGCTTGCTGCTGCACTGTTTAACAAACCGGCTTTTAAGAACGTTGTGGTAAACGGCCTTGTTCTTGCCGGGGACAGTAAGAAAATGTCGAAATCAGAGAGAAATTATACCAACCCATCTGTTGTTGTAGATACCTATGGAGCGGATGCGCTGAGGCTTTTTCTTATGCATTCTGCCGTAGTTAAAGCGGAAGACTTAAGGTACTCTGATTCGGGTGTAAAAGAGGTGTTAAAAAATGTAATTATTCCTCTGTGGAATGCATACAGTTTTTTTGTCACCTATGCAAATATAGACGGTATAAGGCCGGCAAAGGCACCCGATAATCCCGAGAACCCGCTGGACCGGTGGATACTTTCCGAAGCGGAGGGAATGGTTGGGGAAATAACCGAACAACTGGACAATTACGACCTTCAGAAGGCAATCGATCCTGTTGTGAATTTTATCGATCTTCTTAACAACTGGTATATCCGCAGGTCCAGAAGACGTTTCTGGAGGTCGGAGAATGACCTGGATAAAGAACAGGCGTATCAGTCTTTGTACTCCGTACTTATGAAACTTGTAACGGCAGCAGCCCCTTTTATACCTTTTACAACGGAGGAACTCTACAAGAACCTTAAACCTGATAATCTGCCCGAATCCGTTCATCTCTGTGATTTCCCGGTGGAGAATTCCGAAATACGTGATTATAAACTGGAAAGCAAGATGAAGATAACACGTCAGGCTGTTTCCATGGGCAGAGCCATAAGAACAATGCATAATTTAAAAATAAGACAGCCTTTAAAAGCGATACACCTTGTAACCAGGGATGAAGAAGAGCAGAAAGCTCTTATGGAGATGGAGGCTATAATACGGGATGAGCTTAATGTGAAGGATGTTGTATTCAGAAAGAATGAAGAGGAACTTGTGGAATATAAAGCAAGACCGAATTATCGTCTGCTCGGGAAAAAACTCGGTAAAGATATGAAATATGCTGCCGGAGAGATAGAAAAGTTATCGATGCCGGATATACAATCGCTAATGGACGGAGCTGTTCTTTCGCTTCAACTGGGAGAGAGAAGTTTCGACCTTACTATAGACGGAATACAGATCGTGCGGATCGAAAAGGAAAATCTAAAGGTTATTAATGAAGGTTCTTTAACCGTAGCGCTGGATTCCGAATTAACGGAAGAACTTGTTCAGGAAGGAATAATCAGGGATATGGTCAGAAGCATCCAGAACCTCCGAAAAGAGATGGGTTTTAAAGTAACGGACCGGATATTTCTGCGGCTTTACGGCCCCGATTCCATAAAACGAGCAGTGGAAAATTTTTATGAGCATCTGACCGGTGAGACTTTATCAACACAGTGGAGCTGGGAAAAGGTTGACAGCTCAAAGGAGATCGAATGCGGAGAGGAAAAATGTTTTATCTCCATCGAAAAAACAGCTTAATTTATTTAATCCTTTCGTTATTTATTGTCCTTCTCTCTATTTCATCCTGTGCAACTGCTCCGCCTGCAAGAGCTTCCGAGGATTGGTTTGCATTGCTTCCTTCACATTCCGGTATATATATATATCTGGATAAGGACAGGACAGCAGCACTTGTTGAGAGCGTTTTGAAATCCATGGATCTTTTTGATAATGATATTAAATTTATTCTATCGAAAACCACAAAAATTTACGGGGCTGTAGATTTTTCCGGTGATTCCGAACCTGTGCTGTCCATTCTTACACTTGGATCTTATCCGTCCTATTTGATAGGCATGCGGATGTCTATGAACAAGGAATGGAAAAGAAGGAAAAGTATCAGGCCGTATTTCGTAAGCGGCGGTAACAAACTGGAAGTCTCTCTGCCCGGCAATAATGTTATTCTGATTTCACAGGGTAAGATGAAAGAGATGATTAAGAATTATCAGTCGCCTCCTGTATTTAAGATGCCCATGGAGGTAAAAAATGATCTTCATTCATCGGATTTTCTTATTTTTTTCCCGTTGTTTTCGGAGGGAACAACACTGAATGATAGTTTAAGCAGTATAAAAACTACGGTAAAAGAGCTGTGGCTGACCGGAAAAAGAGACGGAGAGATGTTTAAACTGGACGGTGTTTTCGGTTTATCCTCGGAGAAACAGGCAAAGCTCTTTGCCGTAGTTTTTAAATTTATCATAACCGCATGGCTTAGGCAGGAGAAAGTACAGGATATCGGTAAGTTGTTAAAATCTGTTGTTGTAAAAGCTGACGGGAAATTTGTAAGAATATCCGGTTTAAAATTGCCGGAAAAAAAGATTAATTCGGTTCTGACCGGGATGGTTAAAAAGGGAAAGAATAAGTGAGTAAAGGAAATACCGGAGTTGTCGACTATAAAGCCGGGAATTTAAAGAGTGTAGAAACTGCATTATGCCATCTGGATGCTTCGTTTTATATTTCAGGGGATCCGGATAAAATACTTAAAGCGGACCGTTTAATAATCCCGGGTGTGGGAGAGGCACGGGCTGCAATGGAGAATCTTAAAGAAGCCGGGCTTGATAGTGCAATAATTGATTTTTACAATACCGGGAAACCCGTTCTGGGTATATGTATCGGTATACAGCTTCTCTTCGAGAGTTCAACGGAGAGCAATACGAGGTGTCTTGGCCTGCTTAAAGGAACGGTAGTCCGGTTTCCGGAAACGATCGGTTTAAAAGTGCCCCATATGGGATGGAACCAGGTTGTGCCCGTAAAAAAGAGTTTTGTATTTTCAGGGATACCGCGCGGTTCTTCTTTTTACTTTGTGCATTCATACTATCCTGAACCGGCTGTATCTGGTTATATATTGGCAGAGACAGAGTATGGTATTAAATTTGCCAGTGCCGTAGGCTATAATAATATAACAGCTGTTCAGTTTCATCCTGAAAAATCCGGAGAAGCAGGACTTAAACTGATTTCTAATTTTCTGAAATTTTAAGACGGAGAGATCGTAAATAATGCTGGAAAAACGAATTATTGTATGCCTCGATGTAAAAGACGGAAGAACTACAAAGGGTATTAAATTTAAAGAGAATAAAGATGTCGGCGATCCTGTTAAAATGGCGGAAACCTACTATAAAGAAGGCGTGGATGAGCTTGTTTTTTATGATATAACAGCCTCCGCGGAAAAAAGGAAGATAATGATAGATGTCGTGCGGCGTGTGGCGGAAAGGATCTTTATTCCCTTTTCAGTCGGCGGAGGAATCGCAGATACGGATGATATGCGGCGGGTTTTACTGGCAGGTGCGGAGAAGGTCAGTGTAAATTCACAGGCAGTTAAAAATCCTTCTGTAATAGAGAAAGGGGCCTCTCTGTTCGGAAGACAGTGCATTGTACTGGGTCTCGATGCGGCACGTGATCCGGAAATGAAAAACGGATACAGGGTTTATATTAACGGAGGACGCACAAGAACAGATCTGGATGCGCTCGAGTGGGCTGAACGTGCAGAGATGCTCGGTGCAGGGGAGATTGTTGTTAATTCCATGGATGCGGACGGTACCCAGGATGGATATGAGAATAACCTGACGCAGCTTATTTCGACTAATGTAGGAATACCTGTGGTGGCATCGGGAGGTGCCGGCAGGCCGGAGCATCTGTACGATGTGTTTACCAGGGGCAGGGCGGATGCCGCACTAATTGCCTCGATGGTGCATTTTAACAGGTACCGGATTTCGGAGATTAAAAAATACCTTAAGGACAGGGGTGTCTGCGTAAGAATTGTTTCATGAATATGTTATTGCCAAAGTAAGGCTATTTTAATATATTTTAACTATAAGATTTACAATCCCTCTGTCAGGAGAACATGATGCCCACATACGATTATGAATGTATACATTGCGGTCACACTTTCGAAGCTTTTCAGAAGATTACGGATGGTCCGATTAAGGTCTGCCCTGAATGCGGCAAATCGGTTAAACGGCTTATCGGCGGCGGATTAGGTATAATATTTAAAGGAAGCGGGTTTTATACAACCGATTATAAACGCTCTTCGGCTAATTCCGGAAGTGCCGCTTCTAAAGAGGATAAACGAAAAAGCGAAACGGGGGGTAATAGTTCTGCGGATAAAACCGGCAGTAATAAGGAAAAACATACGGATTCTAAAAAGTGATAGTTTCTATTTTCTCTATCGCTTCTTCGATTAAATCATCGAGATTAAGGGATTTGTAGATAGATTCCATGTCCTTAAAAACCGGTTTTACGATAGGATGAACCGGAGCAAACAGGGTACAGCAGTCTTCATAGGGAAGGATCGATGTCTTGAATGTGCCTATGTTTCGGGCAATATTTATAATTTCCTCCTTGTCCATTCCGATTAGCGGTCTAAAAACCGGAAGGTCGCTTTTACTGCCGCTGAAACGTATGCTTTCCGGAGTCTGGCTTGCAACCTGCCCCAGACTTTCACCTGTTACCAGGCAGAGGGCATATTTCTGTTTTGCAAGTTTACATGCAATAGTTACCATGGCCGCCCTCATCATAAGAGTAACGGCCCGGGATTGCGAATGTTCCTTGATTCTCTCCTGTATTGCCGTGAAGGGAAGAATATTTAATACGAATTGAGGAATATAGCCGGAAAGCAGCCGGGATAATTTTACAACCTTATCGAGGGCTTTACCGGAAGTATAAGGAGGCGAATCGAAATAGACTGCCTCCTGGGTAAGACCTCTTTTTGCCATATAATAACCTGCGACAGGCGAATCGATTCCTCCGGAAAGTAAGAGAATTCCTCTTCCCGAAACTCCGACAGGCAGTCCGCCTGAGCCTTTTATCTGCCCGGCATACAGGTAGGCATATTCGCGTATTTCCACATTTACAATCCAGTCCGGCTTGTGTACATCGACTGTGAGTTCCTTGTATTTAGAAAGCAGGAAATCACCGAGCTCACACGCAATCTTATATGAATTAAAGGGGAAGGACTTGTCTGTCCGCCTGGCTTCGATTTTAAAGCGGAGAAGAGCTTTCGATACGGAAGGTGCGGCAAGAAGTCCGGCTGCTTTTTTTATCTCTTCCATTTCCTTATGCACCCTTAGAGCGGGTGCAAAGCCGACAATGCCGAATATTTCTTTTAGGCCTGATATTAACCTGTCATGCTGACCGGAAGGATATTCGATGTATAAACGGCCCTGATGCCGGATAATTTTTTGAATTTAAGTTTTATATTGTTGACAAGTTTTTTCTCGAAATATTTTCTGTTTCCCTTTTTTAATGAGATCTCCCCGTATTTTATAAGAATCAGGTTTGTCATGTTATTCATGCTCCGGCTATACTGATTAATCGGGGTACTGTATCCCTGATTGTGGAAATTACCGTATCTATCTCATCCCTGGTTGTAGTGTTTCCGAAGGAGAATCGTACTGCGGATGAACGCAATTCGGGATTGTATCCCATATTTTTTAATACTCTTCCTCTCGATAAACTATTGTGTGTACTGCATGCCGAACCTGCCGAAATCATAATGCCTTTTT
>QILZ01000150.1 GCA_003233545.1 Spirochaetales bacterium | reverse complement strand
ACATCCTTCCTGAGCGCAGATATCGTTTCTCTCGCTATAATATGTCCGCTTATAGCACCCTGGATCGGAATTTTAAACTGATGACGAGGTATTTCTTCACGTAATTTTCTGCAGATCATCCTCGCCCGTGCATATGCATTTTCCCTGAATATAAGCATGGAAAGGGCATCCACTGATTTACTGTTTAAGAGAATATCAAGTTTAACAAGGTCCGTTATTCTGTAATCGGTAATTTCATAGTCGAACGAAGCATAACCTTTACTTAAGGATTTTAAGCGGTCATAAAAATCATAAATAACTTCGGCAAGGGGCATTTCATATACCAGTTCCACCCTTTTTTCGTCGAGATAATTCAACGACTTTTGAATACCCCGCTTTTCGAGACACAGATTAATAATATTTCCCAGGTATGTATCCGGTGAAATAATAGCCGCTTTAATATACGGCTCCTCCGTAATTTCTATCGAAGCCGGTTCCGGGTAATCCTGCGGATTATCTATATACTTTTTGTCTCCTTTCCTCATGGTTACCCTGTAACGTACGGAGGGAGCTGTAAATATTACACCCAGATTGTACTCTTTCTCCAGCCTTTCCTGAATTATCTCCAGGTGAAGCAAACCAAGGAAACCACATCGAAATCCGAATCCTAAAGCTGCGGAAGAATCTTTTTCATAAATTAATGAGGCATCGTTAAGCTGTAATTTTTCCAGAGCTATTTTTAAAAGTTCATAATCGTTGGAATCTATAGGGTAAATAGAAGAAAACACAACAGGTTTAACCTCTCTGAATCCAGGCAGAGGTACTTTGCATTTATTCTCAGAATCAGTGACTGTATCTCCGACCCTCGCGTTCGTTAATACTTTTATCCCGGCTATAACATATCCTACTTCGCCGGCAGAGAGAGATTCCGTACGGCGGAGCCCTAATCTGAATATTCCCGTTTCCTCGACTTTGTAAGTAGAATTCGTGGATATAAGCTGTATCTGCTGGCCGGGTTTAACCGTGCCCTCGAAAACTCTTATATGTACTATAACACCGCGGTACGCATCATAATGAGAATCAAATATGAGAGCCTGCAGAGGAGCATCCGATGACCCTGCCGGGGGAGGAATTCTTTTTACAATCTCTTCCATGAGTTTCTCTATACCTGTTCCGTATTTTGCAGACACTAAAATTACCCTCTCCGAATCGAGACCAAGATCATCCCTTATTTCCCTTTTTACCATTTCAATATCCGCACCGGGAAGGTCGATTTTATTTATAACCGGTACTATCTCCAGATCATTTTCCAGAGCCATATACATGTTGGAAACGGTCTGTGCCTGAACACCCTGGGTTGCATCTATAAGTAAGACCGCACCCTCACATGCGGTTAACGCACGCGATACCTCATAGGAAAAGTCGACATGTCCGGGAGTATCTACGAGGTTAAGCATATATTCCTCCGAGCCGTGCAGGATATACGGCAGAGATATGGCCTGAGATTTTATGGTAATACCTCTTTCCTGCTCGATCTCCATTGAATCGAGCAGCTGGTCATGAAAGTCTCTATCCGATATCAGATGAGCACTTTGAATAAACCTGTCTGCAAGAGTCGATTTCCCATGATCTATATGGGCAATAATACTGAAGTTTCTTATATATTTCTTATCTTTCATAATGTGCCTCACACTATACAGCAGGGATCATTTTTCTTCAATAAATTTGATTTTTAATCTTGATTGATTATACTTTTCTTTAAGGAGATTAGAGTAATTGGATAATTTAGGGAAACCCAAGGTCCTTATAGTCGATGACGAAGAGGTGCTTAGAAATATACTTGCAAGATTCATGAATAAAGCCGGATATGAAACTCTGGAGGCAAAAGACGGAAAACAGGCAATAGAGTTATATAAGATAAGCAAGCCGTTTATTGTACTCTCGGATATCATGATGCCGAAAATGGACGGGCTTACCTTATTAAAAGAAATTAAGAAAATAGACAGCAGAGCAATGGTTGTCCTTATGACGGGTTACGGAAACGAAGATATACTCCTCGATGCGTTAAGGGGAGGGGCTATGAATTTCTTTAAAAAGCCCTTTAACTTTCAGGAAATAATTAAATTCGTAGAAAATGCCTTAAAACACAGATCGGAACCCGATTTAGGGGAGCTCTTCTCCGAACATCTTATCGAAGAAACAAAAACATTTATCTTTCCGACAGGAGAAACAAACATTCTTCCCATTGTCAATCAGATATCACTTCATTTGAAAAAAATAGCGGAGGATTCCGAGATCCTCAACCTGAAAATAGGCATAGAAGAGATGATTTCCAATGCAATCGAACATGGAAATCTCGGAATAACAATGCAGCAGAAACAATCAGCCCTGGAAAACGGGAAATGGGGAGAATTTCTTCGGGAACGTCTCAGTACGGATAATAACAGAAATAAGAAGGTTACTATTAAATCTCACCTGAAAAATGACAACTTCGAAATAAGTGTAAAAGACGAAGGAAATGGTTTTGACTGGGAATCACTTCCCGTTCTGTCTCCCGACAATCTATTAAACTATAACGGCCGGGGAATATTCCTTACCAAGATATACTACGATGAGGTTATATTCAACAATAAGGGGAATACGGTTACCCTTAGAAAGTACAGACAGGGTAAAAAGAATCAATAAAAATTATCCGTATCGAGATAAGCCGCCAACTGGATAACACTCTCTAAGAATCCTGAGGATTTCTTTTTAACATAGATCTGCAAAACTGCATACCTCTTCTTTTTGTCGATGCGCCATCCCTGTATATTAAGCGGATCATTGGGAGATATTCCGGTTTCATCCGCAATGGAACCGGTAATTACCCTTGTTACCATGTAGTTTGTTTTCCAGAAAAACGAACCTGTTTTTTCTAATTTAAGCCCGAACAGTGGAAATAATACATTATTTCTCCGGTCGCGCTGTAGGGCTAATTCGATAGGGCTCACATTTCTTTTATCCAGGGCAATTATGCCGTGATATTCTTTTTTATCTCTTTTCCATGAGAGACTTACAAGAACAGGAGGAGCATTATCCAGAATCAAGGAATGAAAATCATCCCTGCCGGATATTTTCTTTCCGTTCATGGAGATAATGATATCACCCTGTTTTATGCCGGCCTTATCGGCAGGTTCATCCGGAATGGTATATATCACCTCCATACCCTTATCATTCTTATCCACAGCCATACCAAACCATGAATGCTTTACCTCACCACCGTTATACAGATCCGGAAGAATTTTGTTAATCCAATACCAGGGGATTGCAAAGTTTACGCCTTCGAATTGTTCGATACCGGCAAAAACAATCCCGATAAGCTCAGCATTCTGATTTAAAAGAGGTCCGCCGCTGTTCCCCGGATTCAGCGGCGCATCGACCTGAATTGCACTTCCCATTTGCAGGAATCTTCTTCCCGTAGCCGATACAATACCTGCGGTAATCGTATTTTCCAGCCCTCCCGGCGATCCTATTGCATATATTTTATCGCCGGGCTTAATAACCGGCGATCCGGATGAGTAAAATACGAATTGGGGTTTAACCTGTACTCTGATTAATGCAAGATCGAAAATTTTATCATAACCTATTACCTTTGCCGGTATTTTTTCTTCCTTATTTCCGTAAAGTTTTACATATAAACGTGAATACCCTTCGTACTTCGGATCTACCTGACTTTTAATAACGTGATAATTTGTAAGAATATATCCTCTTTTATCTATAAAAAAACCGCTCCCTATAATTCTGTCAGGAAACCCTACACCTCTCTCTATCTTAATGCCTCTATCCACCCAGATTGTAACCGTACCTTTAATCATTTCGGATAGTACGGGTTTAGCGGGCAGGACTTTGCTATACTCTGCAGGCACCGTTATTTTCTTATCCCGCATGAAACTTATGATTTTTTTCTCTACCGCCGGATTATTTAAATTCGATGCCAGTTTAAGAACATGCACAAATATATCCGGATTGTCCTCACCACTTTCCAGTGCACGCATATAGTAGAGAAGCGATAGATTTAATCCGCCTGTTTTTTCCACGGACATCGCAATTTTCTCTAACAGTCCTTTCTCCGTCCATCCGGGAAGGCGTTTTTCTTCTTCTATATTCTTTAGTGAAACGAAATAACGATACGCACTCTTATAGTCATTATTCCTTACGGCGCCATTAAAAAGATTTATTATTTTTTTTATACTTAATTCCCTGAGACCGGCCAGTTCCGCACCTGTAATTCCGTTTTCCTTCTTATTAAGAAGATATGATATTTTTTCCATTGCATCGAAGGGCATATTATCTTTAATGGATTTATTTATTTCGTTTACTTCCGCCACCTGCAGAGGAAGTGTTATTTCAGCTTTTCTAACGGTTGAACAGCCAAGAACCGACAGAGAAAGAATTATTCCGATTAAATTTCTCAATAAAAAAGACATAAATATTTTAGGAAGCTACCTCGTTTTCTCTATCTTTCTTTCTCGGGGGAAAACCGATAAGCTTCCGCACCTCATTATCATCCAATGTTTCTTTCTGAAAAAGTGTTTCCGCAAGCACTGTAAATTTATCCTTATGACTGTTGAGTATTTTTTCTGCATTTTGCAGGCTTTCGTCTATTATTCTTTTTATCTCATCGTCGATAAGTTTTGCAGTTTCTTCCGAGTAATCTTTATGCCGCGCAATTTCTTTGCCTATAAAAATCGGTTCTTCTTTTTGCCCGTAAGATATCGGCCCCAATGTTTCACTCATACCCCATTCACATACCATTTTACGTGCAATATCCGTTGCCTGGCTTATATCATTCTGAGCACCGGTAGATGTCTGTTTATATATAATATTCTCAGCAGCAAAACCGCCCATGGCGATCGTTATCCTGTCGACCAGCCATGCTTTACTCCGGGAATACGATTCATGTTCCGGAAGAGAAAATGCAACCCCGAGAGCACGTCCGTGCGGTATAATTGTGACCTTATGCAGGGGATCCGCATTTTTTAAATAGTAATGCAAAAGAGTATGCCCCGCCTCATGGAATGAGGTCATCTTTTTTTCTTTCGGCTGTATAACCTTCGATTTTCTTGCAATACCCATGAGCGTTTTATCACGGGCGTCTTCGAAATCCTCCATCTCCACACTTGCCTTGTCTCTTCTTGCGGCAAATAATGCCGCTTCGTTTACAAGATTTGCAATATCCGCACCCGATGAGCCAGGGGTGGCACGTGCTATTCTTGACAAATCCACATTATCGGCTACAGGAATATTTTTTGCATGGAGTTTCAGGATATCTTCACGTTCTTTAATATCCGGCATATCCACGACAACCTGCCTGTCGAACCTTCCGGGGCGGAGTAATGCGGGGTCGAGAACATCCGGCCTGTTTGTTGCGGCTAATATAATAACACCGTCTTTGGTATCGAAACCATCCATTTCTACAAGCATCTGATTTAATGTCTGCTCACGTTCATCATGACCTCCGCCATAGCCGGCTCCTCTTGTTCTTCCTACGGCATCGAGTTCGTCTATAAATAATATACACGGAGCATTCTTTCTCCCCTGTTCAAAAAGATCACGCACACGGCTTGCACCTACCCCTACAAACATTTCCACGAAATCCGAGCCCGACATATGAAAAAAAGCCACATTAGCTTCTCCTGCTATTGCTTTGGCAAGCAGTGTTTTTCCTGTCCCGGGCATTCCCACAAGCAGCACACCTTTCGGTATTTTTGCACCGAGTTTTACAAATTTATCCGGAGTCTTTAAAAACTCGACAACCTCTTCCAGTTCATACTTTGCCTCTTTCTGTCCCGCAACATCGGAAAAGGTTATCTTTTTCCCCGCATCGAGATAACGTTTTGCCTTGCTCTTTCCGAAAGAAAAAGCCTTGTTGCCGCCCCCCTGCACCTGCCGGAACATAAACCAGATAAAGAAAAACCCAAGTACCCACGGTAGAAATTCAATAAACACCCTTAACGGCGAAATACTTCTGGCCCCTCCCGTAATTTTCACCGATTTTGCACGAAGCATCTTTAACAGCTCAGGGTCCGGATAAGGAATAGTAGTCCTGAAAAGAGCAATTTCACCTGACTTTCCCTTTAAAGTACCCTGGATTTCATATTGATCTATTATTTTTACCGATTCGATTAAATTCTGGTTAAGATAATTAATGAACATGGAATACGATATTTCCTGTGTTACGGATTTATCATTATACATAAAGAAAAAAATAAAAAAAACAACTAAAATCAGTAGTGAAATTAACGCTATTTTATTGTTAAACTGAAATTTCGTAAATCGAGGATCATTATTATTTTTATTAGGATTATCATTTTTATTACTATTATCTCCCACTGTTTCCTGTCTCCATATATTTTATTATAATATTTAATTTATCACCTGAACTTTTATCATTCTTGATATCATAACCGTATACATTAGCATACCCCAGGGGGCCGGCCAAGATAACCTTAATCCCTTCTCTATCGGTTACAAGCGGGACCATATCACGTTTAAACACAGGTATTTTTAATTCCTGAAATATCTTTTTTATCAGCTTAGTCCCTCTCCATACTTTTATTCTATCTCCGTCCTCCCATGTCCTTAGAACTACCGGTTCATTGAGACACTCAATATTTACAGGTAATACTTCATCACAAACAATATTATCAATATCTCCGCTTAATGTAATACTAAAATGTAAAAAATCAATATCATATACTACATTCTTTCTTATGACAATAAAATAACCCTTTTTCCTGTTATAGACAACATCCCTTTCCCAAAAAAGGCTGTGTTTCTTCCAGCTTAATTTAAACCCGTAACCTTTAATTACTATTTTTCGTTTCTGGATAATCTCTTTATCAAGCAGAATCCGCAAAAAACGGTATGGAATCCTTTTATGAAATACCTTATCCGTACTCATCATTTTATCAAAAAGATAATAGACAACCTGTATTCGTAAAAACCCCGGCAGCCCGATAAACCAGCTGCCGTCAATTTTATAACCGGCATCACATATTTCGATGTTTTTGTTATGTTGTATTTCATTTTCCGAAAAATCTTTAAGAACTTTCATCTTTTCGGAAAACACCCGTATTCCCGTATCGTACCCCTGAAACACTTCCGAAATTACCGGCATCAGCTTATGCCGTACTTTATTTCTTAAATAATCGGTTTTCAGATTCGTAGAATCGACACTGAACGGAATGTTATGCTCATCGAGGTAACCAAGGATTTCGAATTTGGAGAAATCCATTACAGGCCTTATTATAATATCCCGTTTTTCAGGTATACCGGTAAATCCGGAAAAATTCGAACCCTGAAAAAAACGCATAATTATGGTTTCGACCTGATCATCGTAATTATGGCCGAGTACAATACGGGAGGCTTTAATTTTTAAAGCAAGTTTCTTAAACAGGGCATACCGCCTGTTTCGTGCGTATTCTTCCACGCTTATCCCTTCCACTGCAGAAACTTTGCGTATTTCTCCTTCGGGAATCCTTTCGATATAAAGCGGTACACCCATTTCTGCGGAGAAAGATTTTACAAATCTCATCTCCTCCCTTAATTCGGTTTTACTCCGCATTCCATGATCGATATAGGCTGCAAATAATTTAAAATTCCAATCCGGTATTAATTTATTCAGCATATACAATAAAAATGTAGAATCCGGCCCTCCTGAAAAACCGACGAGCATTCTTTCACCGGAAAGAACACCCAGTTTTTTAAGTGCATCAGAAATAAGTTGTTTAAAATTATCAGGATTCTTTTTTGTTAAAGACATTCATTACCATCTGGGGGTTTTCATAGAGCAGCATAAGAACAGCATCTGCGGTTCGTTCTATGCATCGATCAATATCTTCCGATTCCTTACCGGGATCACTTAAAACATAATCTATAATCCTTCTTCTATTTAACGGCCTGCCTATACCGATATAGATTCTTTTAAACTTTTCAGTTCCGGCATATCGAATCATAGAGGCAAGTCCGTTATGCCCGCCGGAAGCACCTTTTACCCGTAGTCTGCAAATTCCCGGAGGCAGATCGAGCTGATCACATATCACAACCATATCCTCGATATCATACCCTGTATCACGCAATACAACAGAAAGTACAGTACCTGAATCGTTCATATAGGTAAGAGGTTTAATGAGTACTATTTCCTTGCCCCTGAACCTGCCTTTAGCAATAAGATATTTCCTTAAGAAAGGCTTTTTAAAGCCGATATGCAGGCGCCTGGCAATTAATTCCACAGCCCGAAAGCCGACATTATGCCTGCTAAAGACATACTCGTTTCCGGGATTCCCAAGTCCGAAGACAATAAGAGACAGGTATTATTCCTCCTCGCCGGTTTCTTCGGCTTCTTCCGCTGTAATTTCTTCTTCTTCCTCTTCCGTTACTTCCTCCACACGTGCATGAGAAATCGTACAGATAACCTGATCGCCGGCATTCAGTACCTTTACATCCTTTCCTAATTCAATATCATCGATATGAACCGCATCGCCGATATCAAGCGAACCGATATCGACCTCAACTTTCTCAGGCAGATCTTTCGGAAGACATTCTATCTCGATTTCGTGCAGGAGCGTTTCGAATATACCGCCGATTTTAACACCGGGTGATGCCCCTGCAAAAACTACCGGAACACGTGTTTTCAGTGTTTTTCCTCTTTCGATTTCATAAAAATCGATATGAAGAATTTTCCCGGTTGTTATGTCCTCCTGGTAGTCCTTTACAAGTACATCTCTTTCTTCATCTCCGGTCTTAATATTGATAATGGTATTCTCCGAAAGTTTCTGAAATTTCGCAATAAACTCATGTTCATTGACAAAAATCGGGAAATTCCCCTCATGCCCATAGATTACTGCAGGAATTTTTCCTTCCCTTCTCAGCCTTCTTGCTGAATTCTTTTTCTGTTTTATTCTTGAAAAGGCCAGTAACGTTTTTGATTCCATCTATTTTCTCCTTTGTGAAATCGATTAATAATCGTTATTTATTGTTTTACTGGGACGGCAGGATTCGAACCTGCGAAATGCCGGTACCAAAAACCGGTGGCTTACCTCTTGCCAACGTCCCAAAAATTAATCGGATTCGGATGATTCCGCCTTATCCACCCGTTCAGGTTCAGGTTCCTCTTTGAGATTATCATATTCGGTAAGTATTTTTGTCTGAATAATATTACGAAAATCAGAATTTATCGGATGAGCAATATCCTTATATTCACCGCTCTTTGTCTTTCTGCTCGGCATTGCAACAAACATTCCGGCCTGACCGGATATAATCTTGAGATTATGTACAACAAAGCAGTTATCAAAGGTTACTGTGACATAGGCCTTAAGCTTCCCCTCACCGTTAACCTTTTTAATTCGAATGTCAGTAATTTCCATGAGCAACCTCCTTTTCGCCTGCTATGTAGCCTCTGACTCTCCCAATTTTAATATAGCTTTAGGTTGAACTTCAAGTGGTTTACATAATTTAACAAAACCGTACAATTTTTTCAGATAGACGAATGCATTATATGCTCTTTCGATATCTGAAAAAATACAGAAAAACGTCGAACCACTCCCCGAAATCCCACTAAAATCCGGTCTTACAGAATCGATACTTCTCTCGACTTCCTTCAATTCTTTATGTTCCGTTTTCAGTATCGGATAAAACGTATTAAAAAAATCCCAATCTTTAACAGGTTTATTAAAATATGTATCACATAGTACTTCTTTAGTTAATAAATTATCCTCCCCGTATACAGTCTTGTCAAGTTTCGAAAAAGCCTCCTTCGTACTAATATGTGCTCCCGGGTTTATCAATAAGATAGTAAAATCAAGACGTGGAATCAATGATTTAATTATACATCCCGTTCCCTCGATAAATGCCGCTGTTCCGTTTAGAAAAAAAGGAACATCACTGCCCACTTCCGATGCAATATCCTGTTGAACCTCCAGTGGAAGCCCTGTATTAAAAAGCCTGTTTAAACCTTTAATCACAGAGGCCGCATCACTCGAACCTCCTCCAAGTCCCGCACCTTTCGGTATATTCTTTTCCAGTAATATAGAAACCCCGTTATTTATTCCGGCTGCTTGTTTAAAAAGATTATAAGCCTTTACCGCAAGATTTACACCGTTTATTACGCCGCAGTTCCCGGCTACAGTACATTTATCCTCTTCTTTCAAAGAACGTATCACTATACGATCGAACAATGAAACAGCGATGAAAACGGACCTGATATTATGATAACCATCCTGCCTTTTATATAAAACCTCCAGATGCAGGTTAACTTTTGCAGGTGCATACAGCTCTATCTCCGATTCATACATGAACCGGCTTATTATACAAAAAATATCAATCGTGTCAATGGTTTGCTGGACGCATTTCCGTATTTGGCTTATAGTAGGGGTATGAACCAAAAACTGCTTAAATGCTTCACAGATGCACTTAATGAAGTTTTTTCCGAAACAGGTATCCGTATAGATTCGATCGCGGACTCCGGGATGCCGGATAATAATTCGATTCAATTAGTCACAAGTATAGGAATAACCGGAAACATAAAAGGTTCATTTTTAATGATGACAGATTTGAAAACGGCTCACAATATAGCCGATACCATGATGCTGAGTATGAATATACCATACAAATCAGATCAATTCGGCCCGCTCCGCGAAGCCGCTCTTGCTGAAATTACAAACCAGATTTCGGGACATGCAGTAACTCATCTCTACGAAGAAAATATCAGTTGTGATATAACCCCGCCTACCATCTTAATCGGAGATCATATAAAACTGATGACTTCCAATTTAAATAGTTTCACTTCCAGAACAGTTACCGGAGACATCGGTAAATTATACATTATTATCGGCGTAAAAAATTAAAAAAATCTAAAAAACTAGTTGACAATGTTTGATTCGTAACCATAGATTGAAAAGGAAAGAGCATCTACATATTATTTTTTAGGAGGGGATTTCTTCATGAACATGTATGATGATTTCCGAATTAACGAGCCCGACAATAATGATTATGATGAGGAATTTGATGATTTCGACGATGATTTCGACGATGATCTGGAAGACGATTTAGAAGATGACGATATCGACATTGATGAAGATTTTGACGACGAAGATGAACTGGAGGATGATTTTGATGAAGATGAAGATTACCTCGACGACGAAGACTATTTAGATGATGATGATTATGATATCGATGATGATGATATCGATTACGATAATTTCGATGACTGATAGAGAATGCCGGCTTTAAACCACAATCTTTCAAGTTCGTAGAAATCCCTCTTTTCTTCTTCCATGAGGTTTACGATAAAATTGCCGCAGTCTAAAAGCAGCCAGCCGGCATGTCCCGTAGTTTTACGCTGATTAATCGGATGTATGTTATTTTCTTTAAAATAAATCCGGAGGAAACGCATTAATCCCGCTGAATGTGCGGAACTCTGAACAGTCGTTATTATAAAGTAATCAGTCCAGCTGTTCAGCCCCCTTACATCCAGTACGATAGTATTTCGACCTTTATGTTCATCGAGGAGTTTTGCTATATCCAATACAAATTGTTTACTGGCAGTATCTTCCATCAAAATCCTTTCCAAGTATAATAGTTACATCTATGGTATCGTCGATATTCGGATCCAATTTCGTATATATTTTCTTACAACGAATCACTTCCGCCGCCTTTTTAGCCAGTTCGGGTTTCCCCTTCCGGTCCAGTATAACAGTATTCAGATACTCATCATTATCGGCGTTTCCTACGGAAATTACATCGAAACCGAAACTCTGATAAATCTCTCTGGTCCTTCCTGCCAGGCCTCTGGCCTTTGTGCCGTTTAATATCTCCACAGTTACGGTTAAAGAGTCATTATCCATAGATTCTTTGCTCGCAAGAGTTTCGAGTGTCTGTTTAACCTTCTCTTTTAAAAGCTCACCGTTATAATGGGAAAATAGAAGCTTTTTCCCATCAACAGTCCTTGTTGTGCCGAGAACCCGCTGAAAAATCATCCGGTCAAAATCCACATTCTTTAATTCTTCGATAAGAGTTATCATCGATCTCTCTGAAATATTTGTCGTATTATACTTTTTAAAAAAGGCAAAAACCTGAGGTTTAGTGATATAACCGCCCCTGTCCGCAATTTTCTTTAAGAGGGACTGCAGCAGTTTTTGCTTTCTTCCGATTATATCTATCTCTGATTCATGAGAATCCTGATAAAGTAAAAAATCGACTGCTTTGTCTCCGTCCAATACCACGCTTCCGGAAGGAAGCAGAATCTTTCTGTTACCTGACTTTGTATCCACGGAATTAGGTATAAACAATTCCAGACCTCCGAGAAGATCCACGGTATTGCGTATGTCACCGACATCCATATCTATTACAAATGGGATTTCGGTTCCGATCATATCACCAATTTTCTTTAAAAGGTCTTTATAATTGCCCCTTTCGTACAGAGTGCCTACAGCATCGACTTTTTTATATTTTTTTATTATAGAACCCGCGTTTGCCGGAAAGTACAGTATGGATCCCCTGTGAGTGGTTGGCTGATACATGAAAACCTCAAAAAAAAGAGGCTTATCCTTATCCGAAAAAACGAACAGTATCTTTATGGGCAGGCCATTCTTAATATTCTCATTAAGCTGGTCTGTTCTGAACTGAAAATATATCGCCAAAAAGGTACCAATAAGTACCAGAATTATAATGATAAGGAAAATCAGACTTTTATCAAATTTTTTTTTCCTGGTATTACCGGAACTTAACACACTGTAACTCCTTATACAAAGCTATGGAAGGAGGTGCAATCTCCTTCTTCTCACGTTCCAGATAGCAGAATATCATACTTAAAACCTCAGCAAGCATAGAATCGATATCCATCGACATAATCCTTTTACGCTGTTCGGAATCAATAAAAACCCGGGCCGGTTCCAGAAAATCGGAAACAAAAATAATCTTAGATAAAAGACTCATGCCCGGTTTTCCGGTGACATGGTTCCGTACGGCCTCTAAAATCTCCGAATCATTAAAACCAAAATCTCTTTTAAGAATAACCGCTCCCGCACGTCCGTGGAGCAGAACCGGCCGTTTCCGTTCCCAGCTCGTTATCTTATTCCCGTCGGTCATAGCCAGATTAAGCAGCAGCTCACCGTTCATTTCCCGTGCAATATCATGCATAAGCCCGGCTGCCCGTCCTTTATCCGGTTCCGTACCATACCGTATACACAATCTTTTTGCCAGCATGGAAACCTGCCTGGAATGTTTAAACCGCTGATACGATATATATTTACGCAGGTCCGCACTGTTATTTATAGAGATTATGTTTTTCAATATACTCTATCACCTTATCCGGCACAATAAATTTAATATTCTTACCGTCTTTTACTCTCTGCCGAATTTCAGAAGATGAAACCGGAAGCATAAGATTCTCGATATACTTATGAGGAAATGATAAGTTTATTTCTTCTTTAAAAAGCCTGTGTACTACTATCAGGTCGGACAGCTCTGCAACTTTTTCAGGTTCTTTCCATGTAGCAAAAGTAATGGCAAGATCATCACCGATAAGAAAACCCGGCTTATCCTTAGATTCATATTTTGCCCTGATATATTCAATAGTGTCTATACTGAACGATTTTCCGCCGCGTTCTATTTCGCATGAATCGACGGCAAACCCGGCGTAGGGTTTAACTGCAAGCTCCAGCATTTTAACCCTATGTATGGGATTTACTCCCGAAATTAGTTTCTTATGAACCGGTATAAAAGCAGGTATAAAAACAGCTTTATCATAACCCAGCGCGGTCCTGACTTCCTCTGCCAAAAATAGATGTCCTATATGAACCGGATTGTAGGTCCCCCCTATAACAAGCAGCCTCATTACTCTATGCCTGAACCTCCCGCATAACATACCTTATCATAGTTTTTTTTAAAGTATCCAGCCCTTCTCCTGTTATCGAGGATATTCCTGTTATATTTTCTTCTTCGTTTTTACGCATAAAAATATCAAGATTATCCCTTGCAGTATCGATATCTATCTTTGTTCCGACAATCAGACGCTGCTTTTTGCTTAAAGAAGATGAGTATGTATTTACTTCTGATTCCAATATACCCTTCTGCTGTAAAAAGTCATCTCTCGACAGATCGATAAGAAACAGAAGTATTCTTGTTCTTGCTATATGTTTAAGAAATTCAATCCCAAGCCCTACGCCTCGGGACGCTCCCTCGATTATACCGGGTATGTCCGCAAGAATAATATCCCCGGCACCAGTCCTTAAAATACCGAGATGAGGAATCTTTGTAGTAAATGCATAACTCCCTATCTCAGGCCTGGCATTGGTAAGAACGGACAGCAATGTCGATTTACCTGAATTGGGCAGACCCACAAAACCGGCATCCGCTATTATTTTTAATTCCACCATAAGTATACGGGTTATTCCTTCTCTTCCCGGTTGTGCGATTCTCGGGGCCTGCCGTACCGAATTTGCATAACGTGCATTTCCTTTACCGCCGCGGCCGCCTTTAATAAAAGTCCATATCTCTCCGTTTTTTGTAAATTCTTTAATAGTCCTTCCTGTTTCAAAATCTTTTATAATTGTACCGGGAGGTACGGCAACTTCGATACCTTTGCCGCTTCGGCCGTGCTTTTTCTGTCCGGCTCCGGGTCTTCCGTTTTCGGCTTTAAAAACCTTTTTTAAGTTCAAATGGGAAAGTGTTTTTAAGTTTGAGCGAACCGTAAAAATAACATCTCCCCCGTCTCCTCCGTCTCCTCCGTCCGGTCCGCCCATGGGGATATACTTCTCCCGCCGGAACGAGACCGCACCGTCCCCTCCTTTTCCCGAGAAAACCGTTATTTTTACTTCATCTACAAATTCATTCACTAAATAAACTTTGATTTCCGGCCATGATAATTTAAAGTGAAACAGGTGCTATCGAAACTACCTTTTTCCCCCGCTTTTTAAGAAATACGACCTTCCCATCCGCCTTTGCAAATAGAGTATCATCACGCCCTTTCCCCACATTCTCGCCCGGGTGCAGCCTTGTGCCGCGCTGCCGTACAATAATCGTTCCCGCTCTGACCAATTCTCCGCCGAAACGTTTTACACCAAGCCGTTTCGACTCCGAATCTCTCCCGTTTCGCGAACTGCCGCCGCCTTTTTTATGTGCCATATCTAAGCCTCCTCACTTTCTGTCATCCTTAATATACATTTCCAGAACATCCGGATATTCTCTGTCAACCTCTTTAAGAGCACTCATAAGGAAGTCGGTTACACCTTTTACCCAGAGAATTCTGCCCTCTTCGATACTATCAACTTTTAAACGAAGACTGCCCGGAAAAACCGCATCTCCGTCACTTTCTGTTTCCTTATCAAGATAAATCAACTTTGCACACGTTTTTAAAACAGCGGAAACAATGCTGCAGGGTATATTTTCTCCCTTTTTACCTTTCGATGAATGCCCGTCCGCATTTAACGATTTCAGACATCCATTGGAATACAGGACAACCTGTATTTTTATCAAAGTCAGGCCCCGGTTATATCTTCTATTCTTAAAACGGAAAATTGCGCTCTATGTCCCTGTCTCTTTCTGTATTTTTTCCGGCGTTTATATTTATATATCAGCACCTTCCTGCCTTTACCGTGTTCGGCAACTACAGCTTTAACCTTGATTCCCTTAACAAACGGCGAGCCCACAGCAACTTTACCTTCGTCCGCTGTTAAAAGGATCGAATCCAGTTCAACGGAATCCCCTATATTACTATGTATCCTATCCACTTTTATCAGCGAACCTTTCTCCACCTTGTATTGTTTCCCTTTTATCTCCACTAACGCATACATTAATTTCACCTCTACCTATCTTATTTTAAAACGGTTATAGCACATGGTTCAGGATATCGTCAATACCCTGACGACCCTTTTTAAAGGAGTGCCTTTATCAAAGTTCCTATCTGAAATACTCCCATGCTTATAATATAAGCTACCGCTGTGTTGAAAAGAACCGAAAAAACCGCCCATTTTAGACCGGCCTCCTTTGAGATTGCCCCCATAGTAGCCACACACGGTGAATAGAGAAGAATAAAAAGCAGAAAACTGTATGCGGAAAGCGGAGTAAAATCACGCGCTATTTTAGCCTTAAGTGTACCATTCTTTATTCTTCCCCTCCCGCCGCTGCTGTCCGGATTTCTGCTTTCTACGCCGTATAGTGCACCCATTGTGCCTACGACCGCTTCCTTTGCAAACAGACCGGTAAAGAGAGCTACGGAAGCTTTCCAGTTTGCAAAACCCTGTGGTTTAAAAACAGGAGAAATAGCAAGGCCGACCTTACCAAGAACAGAGTCTTTCGAATTCGGTGTAACTCCAACGGGAAGATAACCCAGAACAACAAGAAGTAAAATTATTGCAACAATTAAAGTTCCCGCTCTTTTAACAAACGACCATACATTTCCCCAGGTATGCAGTAGAATACCTTTCAATGTAGGCAGCCTGTACGGCGGAAGTTCCATCACAAAAGGGGTGGAAGGGCCTTTTAAAATTGTTCTCCGAAATATCAGACCTACTGCAATCGCCGTTAATATTCCGGCTGCATACAGCGAAAACACAACAGTACCCACATTCCGCGCAAAAACCGCCCCCGCAATCATGATATAAACCGGAAGTCTTGCACCACAGGATATAAAGGGGTTTATAAGTATTGTTATGAGCCTGTCTTTTTCATTTTCCATAACTCTTGTGGCCAGAATACCGGGAACATTGCACCCGAACCCGAGAATAAGCGGAATAAATGCCTTCCCCGGCAGTCCCATCCAGTGCATCAGGCGGTCCATAACAAAAGCTCCCCTCGAAAGATAACCGATATCTTCTAAAAAAGACAGACAGAGAAAGACCAGGGCAATCGGAACGACAAAGGTAATAACAGTACCGGTTCCTCCGATTACACCATTCACAACTATATAAGAAATCCATCCCGGAGCACCTATTGTAAATAACCGGACATTAATCCAATTCAGAAGCAGCGTAAACAGGGAATCTATATATTCTATACCGGGCTGCGAGAAATCTATAGAAATTTTAAACATCAGGAATATTACCAGGGCAAAAAAAGGAATCCCCAGAATTCTGCTTGTTATAACCGCATCGATTTTTTCGGATAGAGTAATCCTGATATCAGCGGTAACAGTTACGGCCTCCTTAACCAAACCGGAGATAAACCCGTAACGATAATCAGCGATTATTGTCTCCGTATCCTCGCCTACCATTTTTTCCGTTTTTTTCCTGTATTCATTAATTCTGTTTAGAAGTTCTTTGCTTTCCAGCAGAAGCTCATACTCCCTATCTCCTTCGAACAATTTAACCGCCAGCCATCTTAAGGGTAAATTCATCCTTTCAGCGGCTTTATGCAGCAGTTTCTCTACCTCAGAAATGTGTTTTTCTCCATCCGTACCGAATCTTACCCTGGCCATCTTCTTATGCCATTCACCCTGTAAAACCTTTCCCGTCATCTCTGTAATTTTATCGATGCCCTGTCCCTTTAAAGCAACAGTGGGTACTACAGGTATGCGGAGATGGCTGGATAGTATATCCACATCGATCTTCAGATTCTTCTTTCCTGCCGCATCCACCAGATTAAGTGAAATAATCATCGGAATCTGCAGTTCGAGGAGCTGGGTGGTTAAAAAGAGATTTCGTTCAAGATTCGATGCATCCACAATATTTATTATTGCATCGGGTTTTTCCTTCAGCAGATAATCACGTGCAATCCTCTCATCCAGAGAATATGCGCTGAGCGAATATATTCCCGGCAGATCGATTATCTCCGCTTTTATTCTGTTGTTTACAGATAAAAAACCTGTCTTTTTTTCTATTGTAACACCGGGCCAGTTACCCACCTTCTGCCGTGCACCTGTAAGCTCATTAAAAAGAGTCGTTTTCCCGCAGTTCGGATTACCCACAATAGCAACCCTGCAGGTCTTTCTACCATTGCCAATGCCTTCTTTTTCTCCTGCCTCTCCGCCCATGATGATTAAACCTTTCTACTATAATATTTCGTGCTTCATTTTTTCTCATGGAAAGATGGAAATCGCGCAGTTTAAAATCCAGCGGATCACCTAAGGGTGCTATCCTTACAAGTTCTATTTCCACCCCGGGTAAAATCCCCATGGCCAAAAGCCGCTGCCGCAGATCTCCCGTTGCATTTATCCGCACGACTTTGCCTGTCTCGCCCGGGGAAAGACGATCCATCGATATTTTCATCATGTCAGTCCTTCTCCAGAACCTGCTTCCGCCAGAGTTCCCCATGTTTTTCCGTTTTAAATATATGCAGATCAAAGAAATTTACCAGTTTTACAAGTCTTCTGACAGTTTCACTGTCCACCGAATGTTCGATTTTACATGCTTCGTCACGGGCAATATCATCCGGCAGAAGCAGAATTTCTCTTAAAAACCTGTAGAGACTTTCATGTTTACCATTTACAGAGCTCGCTATACGCCTGCCTCTGCCGGTTAAATTGATAAAAGAATTTCTGCTGTAATTTACCA
>QILZ01000314.1 GCA_003233545.1 Spirochaetales bacterium | reverse complement strand
TCCAGAAGTTTTTTCCTGGAACATACTGTTATATCTTCGCCGTCTATAAGTATCGAACCCTGCTCAGGTTTTATAAGACCGCATAGTGCTCTTAGGAGTACCGATTTGCCTATTCCGCTTCTTCCTATTACCACTGTGGCCATCTGCTCGTCTATCCGTATATCGAGCCCCCGGAGTACATGATTGTCGAAAAAGGAGACGTGGAGGTTTTTAACTTCTATCACACTGTCCCCCACCCTGTTGTTTCCAGAACAACCTGGAAAATAAGATCTACCATTAACACATAGATGAAATTTATTACCGTCGATTTGGTTGTTGTTTTTCCTAATTCTACCGCACCGCCCTGAAAGTAATATCCCAGGCCGCAGGCATTAAGACCGATAAAAAATCCGATGATTCCGGCTCGTATAAATGATTGTGTAAGTATCGGCGGTTTTAGAAATTCAAAAGCATGTTCGAGGAAAATCGGGTACGAGATTCCGAACCAGTGTTTTAAAAAAAACATGGTGGAAATAATTGCGACTCCGTCCGATAGTGCTTTAAGAAGGAGAAGTGAAATTATCGATGCAAGGACTCTTGGTATTACGATATGCTGGGTCGGTTCTACGGCCATTAACCTGAGTGCATCGAGCTGGCCGGACATCTGCATCGATCCTATTTCCACGGTAAATGCCGTACCGACCCGCGAAGCAAAAAGGGTGCCTGCCATAAGAACGGATGTTTCTCTGAAAATAGCGAATGTAGTTGCAGTTCCTGCCCAGATATATGCCCCGAACCTCCCGCCGTAATGGCCTCCCAGCCAGGCGAGAAACAGTCCCTGTACTACGGCACCTATCATTATCGTGCCGAAACCTTCGAGCATTGTCCTTATAAATTGTTCGCCTGTCTGTCTGTAGGGAAAAGGTTCTTTAAACAGCCAGTAAAAAAAATTACCATAAATAAAAAGTATCGATTTCCCCGCATGCAGCCATTCTCTGGCAGATTCATTCTTAGCCATATATATTAAAAAGTATTCTATTGTTTATATAATGGAGATGTCAAGAAAAAAATATTTTGCTATAATGTACAGACGATGAAGAAAAAAGCTCTGCCGGTCACAATGTTCGTCTCTCTTCTTTTAACTCTTATTATCAGCCTTTTTGTAAGTATTTTGAGAAATCCGGTATTTTACGGGGACAGCCGGATTTTTAAGGGATATTACACTGTATTGATTAAATTGAAAAGTTCGGATCAGGCCGGAATTAAAGAAATACTCAAGGATAACCTCTTTAAAAAAGCAATTTCCCGGTACAGTGCACTTGTCTCATTCAATGATTACACGGGAGGGGAAAGAATAACTCTGAATAAGATTAAAAAGAGGCTCGATCCATTGGATCCGAGGTATGATTCGTATTTGAAAAGATTAAATTCCTACTTTTACGCGAAGTCGGGAGGCATTCACTGGCAGATAGTATATGTTCCTTCTGCAAGGAATCCGATCTCCATGTACATGGCGCTTAATACTTTTTTTAACCCGGTTCACGTAAAATGGAAGCTGGCTGGATTCAGCCTTTCCTCCGGAGTTATAAATCTGGTTTTATCAGTACTTTTCATGTATCTGATTCTTATATATGTCGATTTTAAGAATAAAATAGTTAAGGCATTTTTAGCTTTTGGTTTTATCCCCTGGATTATGAATATCCTTCCGGGGGGTCTTGGGGATATCATCCTGTTTTTTCCGGTATTTTATTCCTGGTCGATTATTTTAAAAAATATAGAAAGTTTAATGCTGAATTCATACCGGTTTAACTGGGACAATAAGGATAAGAACGATTTACCATTCTATGTCGTACGTTTTCTTGCCGCAGGTATTGTTCCGTCTTTATTTCTTCTCGTTACCGGCAGTGATTCCGCACTTGTGATTCGTACGTTAACAGCGGTTGTCTATGAAATGATACTTACTGCGATATTGATCCGGGCTCTTTTTCTGCGGATTAAATATGTGGAGTATAATATTTTTGAACCCGTTCCTATTCTTAAATCTTTTCACAGATGGAGAGATTTATGGAATTTACATCTATCGTTAAAAAAAATTAAAATAATTTTGCTTACCTCACTTGTAATATTTACACCGATAGTATTCACTGTAGTTAATTCCATAAACAGCACAGCTTTACCGCAGCCGGTAAAAGTTAAAAATATAGGAAAGAAATTTAGCTGGCAGAATCTGGAAATGTTGTCCCGGAATGCCTCCGGCGATGAGTTCCCGAATATTTCGGGATATATAATCCACCGGGCTTTTCAGGAAGGGTTTCCTTTCGGCATGAAATACAGATTTCCGGGGGAAAACGAAAATCTTTATGTAAAAGAATATACATATAATAAAGTAACGGGAAGAGTTATGGAGTCTTTAAGAAGGGTAAAGAGATACGATTCGACATGGCTTAAAAGTGTATTTTTATCGATACCGGAAACCAGTATCGCCGGAATGCTGTTCCGTCAGAAAGAACCTGTCGGGATAGAGGATATTACTACTATACAGAGAGCATTTATATTAACTCCATTGTGGGGAGTCTTCCTTGTTGTTTTTGTGTTTTTCTTTTTTCTGCGGCCGTGGAAATTCAACTTTACAGGTGAGTCGACATATGATTTTAAGAGGCTGTATGAAGAAACTTAAAGCTTTCCCTAAAGGAGGGGTTAATCCTCACGATAATAAAGAGTTTACAAATAGTGTTACGATCAGGAATGCCCCGATTCCTTCGATATGTACAATACCCATGCATCAGCATTCAGGTGCTCCGGCAAAAGTCCTTGTAAGTCCCGGGGATGCCGTACAGGAAGGGATGCTGTTAGGCGAGGCTTCGGGTTTTATATCCGCACATGTCCACTCGCCGGTGCCGGGAACTGTCAAAGATATTACCATGGTCGCTTTAGCAAATGGTATGGCTAGTGAAGCTGTTGTTATAGAATTGGGAGGAGAGTTTAACCGCTCCGGTAAAAAAATACAGCCTGTCGAATGGCGGAATTTATCATCTTCCCGCCTCTTAAAAAAAATTAAGGAAATGGGAATTGTCGGAATGGGAGGTGCCGCAGTACCGGTACATGTAAAGTATACAATTCAGAAAGGCAGGCATGTGGAGTTTTTCGTTGTTAACGGGGTCGAATGCGAGCCCTATCTAACGGCGGACCATAGACTGATGCTCGAGAAGACAGAAGAAGTTTTGGAAGGGATAGAGATAATAAGGAAAATCCTGAAGCCGGATACCGTTCTGATCGGTATAGAAGAGAATAAACCCGATGCTATTGCCGTGATGGAAGAGAAGATAGAACAGAGGGGCTTTGGTTTCCATGTTTTTTCCCTGGAGATGAAGTATCCGCAGGGGGATGAAAAACAGCTTCTTAAGTCCTTAACCGGAAGGGAAGTGCCGTCCGGCATGCTGCCGATAGAAATAGGTGCGGTAGTATCGAATGTCGGAACTATTTTTTCTATTTATGAGGCGGTTGTTTTTAACAAACCGCTTATAGAGAGGGTTGTAACGGTAACCGGAAGTGCAGTGACAGATCCGGCCAATTTAAAGGTCCGCATCGGAACTAAGATCGGTGATCTGATAGAAGAGTGCGGCGGTTTCAGGATTCCCCCGAAAAAAATCATAGCCGGAGGGCCTATGATGGGATTTGCACAGGTGGATATGAATAGTCCGGTAACAAAAAATGTTTCCGGCATAATCGCTCTGCCTGCGGAAGAAACCCGAATTCCGCGCGAGACTCCCTGTATACGCTGCGGACGATGTATCAGGGTATGTCCTATGGGACTGAGTCCGGCATATCTTTATAAATGGATAGATAAACAGTATATCGACAAAGCTCTTAAAGAAGGGCTTATGGATTGCAGAGAGTGCGGAAGCTGCGGCTTTGTCTGCCCCGCCGGTATTCCTCTTGTACAGGGGATGAAGCTTGGGAAACTGCTTGCAGAAAAGAAGAGAGCATAATTTATGGAAAATTATCTTACTGTGATCAATTATAAAATAGAAGGAGAAAGGGAATCGGATGCCGGAGTTTGTACGGCACATTGGATAATTAAAAATAAACCGTATCCCAAAATGAAATGAATAAGGTTTATCTTGTTTTCGGAATTCATAATTTTCAGCCTCCCGGTCTTCCGGGCAGCAAGTACGAGGAGTATTACCAGCAGTACTATAAGAAAATGCTGGTGCTTTTAAACGAGTACAGAGATGTACCGGCAGTACTGCATTTTTCCGGAACGATCCTTGAATGGATGGATACCAGCCATACGGAATACCTGGACCTTCTTTCAGAGATGGTCAAAAGAAAACAGATAGAATTATTAAGCGGTGCTTTCTATGATCCGATTTTACCTCTTATCCCTAATTCGGATAAGTTGGGACAGATAGAAAAACTTACGACATATCTTCGAAAACATTTCGGGAAAAAGCCGCGGGGATGCTGGATAACGAAAATGGCCTGGGAGCCTTCTTTAGCATATACCCTTAAGAACAGCGGGATGGATTATACGATTCTTAATGATAATCAGCTCAGCCGGGAGGATTGGGACCTTAAAGATTCTTATTATTCTTATATAACCGAAGATCAGGGTAAAGCCGTAACTGTTTTTTTAAATTCCAGCGAATTAACGAAACTTTTTATTTCCGGGCAGCCGGAAGAACTTGTCTCCAGAATAAAACTTATAGCCGAAAGCAGAGAAAATTCCGTTATTGTTGTATTTGTTCCCGGAGAAAGTATCGGCGGGGAAAATTCGGAACTGTTCGAGAGTTTTTTAAGATTGCTTCGAAGAAACAGGGATTGGCTTGTACTGCAGAACCCTTTGTTGTATTTAAAAACCAGGGTTCCTAAGAAACGAATATATATACCGGGGATAAATTGTGATAATTCATCCGGGTTTTTCCGTTATTATTTAACACAGTACCCTGATATCAATCTGATCTATTCCAGAATGATACATACAAATATTCTTGTTAATCAGGTAAGAGGTGATAAATATAAAAAGAGAGCCGCACGCAACGAACTCTGGAAGGGACAGAGTAATTCCGTATACTGGAATGCGGAGAACGGCGGTATCTTTTTTAATCGTCTCAGGAAAAGTACCTACAGATCGTTTTTGGAGGCGGAAAAAATTACCCGCACCGATTCCGGTTTTATACCTTCTATTATCACCCTTGATTTTGATATGGACGGCAGAAAGGAATTTCTCTATCAGGGAAAGGTACTGAATGCTTATGTGCACCAGAAGAGCGGTGCAATTATTGAGCTCGATTACCTGCCCTCTTCATGGAATTATCTTGATACGATAGATAAGAAGTATACAAATATGGTTAAGTCGAATGATACGGACTTAAGATATTCGGCAAAGGCTTTTATCGATCATTTTATGGTTCCCGGTGAAAGCCTTGAAAATTTCAAGACCGGCGGTTACGTGGAGACGGGTGATTTTGCAGGCAGTACTTATAATGTTGTGGATATAAACAAGAACCGGCAGAGTATACAATTTGTCAGAACCGGAAAGGTAGAGTTTAATGGAGCGGAGTATCCTTTAAGGGTGGAAAAAAAGTATACATTCAGACAGAACACTATTTATATCTACTATACGCTGACAAATCTTTCCGATAGTGTACTCGATCTTAATTTCGGTGTTGAAATAAACCTTTCACTTTCTTTTGCGGATAAACCCGATTATGATCTTTCAGTGGTTCGGGGTGATGCTGCAGAAGAAATAAATGTAAACAGAGGGCAGGAAATAAAAGAAGTGGAATCGGTAAATATCATCGATAATTTAAATACAACGCTGATAACCCTGTTTTTTGCGGATAAATGTATATTATGGAGTTTCCCGGTAAGTTACATGGGTATGTATCAGTATACCTGTTTTATGCCGGTCTGGGAAATATCATTACAATGCGGGGAAACGGTCAAAAAAGACTTATCGGTTAAGCTTAAAAGGTTATAAAAAAGCCGCTTTCTATTGAACTGTATTTGTCAGAACATTAAATATTGCATTTAACCAATTCCGGACATCCTGGTAGTACAAATCTTCCGCCATAAGGAACTCCAGGAAAGCTTTTTTATATCTTGCCTGGAAATAGTAACTCTGCCCGAGGTAAAAATGAGCACGTGCTTCTACTTTTTCGGAATGGTAAATGCTTAAAAAATTGTTTAAAAGATTTCCTGCTTTCGAAAAGTTGTGTTTAGTCAGATGCTTTGCCACAACCGTATATAATGTATACTCTTCTCCTCCGGCCGTAGGTTTTTTCTCCGGACCTAAGACCTGCACCTGCATGGGGCGCGGTGGTTTTAGTTTTATGGTATTTTCCAGAGCCGTAACCGCCTTTTCCGTATCAGGTTTCAGCACCTTAAATTCCGGAAAAGAGAAGGGAGAGGACGGCGAAAGCTCCGAACCGGTATCTATGCTGGATGAGATTAAAAGGTAAGGAAGCGGCAGCGGTCTTATCATGGGCTGTTCAGGCAGACCGGCTCCGGCTGCTCCCAAGGGGATCATTACCGGATCGACGGTGGTGTTTTTACCTGTTTTTAAATCTATTTTACCTATTTTAAATAAACCTGCATCGAGAAGTGCATAGTAATAGTTTATTCCCGGTATCGGGTAGTCCTTATAACTTTCCTTTTCACCCGTAATTGTCACGGGTGAGGTGGAACTTAAGAGGTCTTCCGGTGAAGTTAACGGCGAAGTATTTCGAAAGAGAAGGAGGTCCCGCTTTGGATTGGAGGTTTTAAAGGTTACAAGTACGGAGTCTTTCTCTGTTTTTGCGCGGATACCTGTTATTTTTGCTGCTCTCTGCTCCTCCGTAGCTACTGTCTTTACGGAAACTCCCCTTGTGGTTATGTTTCTGAACGGAATGAACAGTTTATATATCCTGCCTTTTTTATCCTGTATTAATACCGCATAATAGTACTTTTCCATTGAAACAGGATAATCGGTGTATGTCTCGATTCCCTGTTTGACATGTGCAATTAATTTCGCTTTTGACAATGTCGAAATTGTAATTTGTTTATCAGCTCTGTATATGAGGTTTACGCCTTCGATATCGCCGGAATCCTTCCATGTCAATTCTATCCCGCTGTTTACTGCCTGTGCTTTTAACCTTGAAACAAAGGGTGCAAAAACCTCCTGTGAGTTTTCCTGCCCGAAAAGCAAAGCGGAAAATATTAAGAATGGTATAATTAAACTCTTTTTTATCATACATTTATTTTATTCGGCTTTTATTGCAATAGTCCATAGAAAAAAGAATATTTGACATAAAATATACAAATAATTAAACTTAAAGGTATGTTTGTTGCAATTGCCTGTGATTTTTCCAGCGGAGACCATAAAAAGGATGCCGAACTTGTTATTCGACAGTATGGATTCAGTAGAATTATGGAAAATCTATTTGAATCGACTACAATTGGTGAAGTATATTTAACAAGATTAAAACGGGACCTTGATCAGATTACCGATTCGTACGACAATCTACGATTCTATCAATATCCGGTGGAAAATACTATGGTCATAACCTCTCTGAAAGAGAAGAAGTGGCGGCGTCTGGTTGTAAGGATATAAGGAGAATAATTTGCTCGAAGATTATCAGCAGCGGGTCGATGCGCTCAGTGGAAAGATATCGGAAACACGGAGGTATCTTTGACGTAGAAAGCCTTAAGAAAAATATTAAGCGGCTCGAAGAAAAAACGCTCGATCCTGATTTATGGCAGAACAGGAAAGAGGCCGAAAGTGTACTTTCCGAACTTAAACGTTTAAAAGACCGTTATGAGGCATGGAAAAACCTGTACAGTGAATTCGAAGATTTTTATGAAATCTATAAGATATCACTTTCGGAATCGGACAGCTCGATGGAAGAGGATATACGTGAAAGTCTTATAATCCTCGAGACAAAATTTTTTCAGCTTGAAATTCTGGAGCTCCTCGGGGGCAGACTGGATCAGGCTTCGTGTTTTTTAACTATTCATTCCGGTGCCGGAGGTACGGAAGCGTGCGATTGGGTAAGTATGCTGTTCAGAATGTATGCAAGATGGGCGGAACGCCACCGGTTCAAGACGGAAGTATTAAGTATGCTGGATGCCGAGGGAGGCATTAAATCTGTGACAGTCCGGATTACCGGTGAATATGCATACGGATATCTGAAAACAGAAAACGGCATACACAGGCTTGTAAGGATTTCACCCTTCGATTCGAGCAGCAGGAGGCATACTTCATTTGCATCCGTTTTCTGCTCTCCGGTAATATCGGACGAAATAGAGGTGGAAATTAAACCGGACGAAATCCGTATAGATACATACCGTTCTACCGGCGCCGGGGGCCAGCATGTAAACAAAACAGATTCCGCGGTAAGAATTACACATTTCCCCACAGGTATCGTTGTGCAATGTCAGAATGAGAGGAGCCAGTATAAGAATAAGGCTGTGGCTTTAAAGATACTGCGCTCACGGCTCTATGATTTTTATGAGAAAGAACAGGAGAAAAAGAGGGCAGAGGTAGAAAAAACGAAAAAGGATATTTCCTGGGGAAATCAGATACGTTCCTATGTGTTTCATCCGTACAGCATGATAAAGGACCATAGGACAAACTATGAAACGGGTAATATTCAGGCGGTAATGGATGGTGCAATCGACGATTTTATTAAAGAGTATTTAAAATTAAAGCGGGCGGTCAGAACAAATGTCAATTAATATAGTGATTGTCGATGATCTTGCATTTATAAAAATGGTGTTAAGGGATATTGTGGAAAAGGGCGGCTTCCGTGTTATAGGCGAAGCCTCTAACGGAGAAGAGGCCGTACAGGTCTACCAGGATAAAAGGCCCGATATAGTGCTTATGGATATAACAATGCCGAAAATGGATGGTATTACTGCTTTAAAAAAAATACTAAAGATAGATCCGCGTGCTAAGGTGATTATGTGCTCCGCACTCGGACAGCAGCGCCTTATTATTCAGGCAATACAGACAGGGGCAAAAGATTTTATTGTAAAACCCTTTAAACCGGAAAGGGTTTTACAATCAATAAAAAAGGTTCTGGATATTGCCTGAAAAATTAATAATACTTTCCTGTACCTTATTAATCGGTATTGTATCTAACATTTTTCCGGTTCAGCAGAATAAGGTGCCGGAAAAGCTTCCCGTGGATACCTCTTCCGTATGGAGGGTTGGTTTTTCCATGTTTATACCGGAGAGGTTGAGCAATGAGAACCAATATCTTGCATATAGTATCCCCCTGATTTTAAGAGAAAACCTTGTATCTATCGAAGAGCATGAATTCTCGGTTGATGAGAAGAAAGCATACAGGAAGAAAATTGTAGATAATGAACTTATGGTATCGAGTGTTAAATTAAAACAGTACATCGATGCAAGGGACAACCTTTTTTTTGCGGATATAGCAATGGGACAGCGGTCTTCGCGTTTACATGAAATAGAGAAAAGCATAAAGGAGGTCAGGGAGAGGATGAATTATTTAAAAGGATTGGATATTAAAAGGATCGAATTTCCGGATAAAAAAAAGATTGAATATATCAGCAGTAAGGGCCCCGGCCGGCTCTTAGATACAGCCGCTTTCTCCGCTTTGCAGCTTGCAAAAAAGCGGAATGTCGATCTTCTGATATGGGGTATGGTGGAGCAGATTGATAATATCCTGTACATAAGAATAGAGGCGTACGATTCCGCACTCGAAAAATCCGTTTTTTCTTATGTCGATGCGGGTTCAAGGGAGAATGTATATTCCTATATCAAAGATGCGGAAACCGGTTTGTCCCGGGTTCTGCTCGGCCGTTCCTGGGGAAACCTCATTGTAGAAACTAACCCTGAAGATTCTTCGATATATGTAAACGATGTTTTTAAAGGACTTGGAAATGAAGAATTACGATATCTTGTTCCCGGCGAATTAACGATAAGGGTTCATCATGACGGATATAAGGATTATATCCATAGGGTTACCGTAGAAGAGTCTAAGACTTCTCATCTGTCCGTGAAACTTAAAGAGATAAAGCTGGGTACCGTTACCATTAATACCGAGCCTGAAGGGGCGGCTCTCTATCTTAATTCCGTATGGCAGGGGGTAAGCCCTCTTTCCCTGTTAAGACCGGATTCCTTTAAGTATATTGTTATTAAAAAGGAAGGTTTCGGGATATCCGATTTTACTTTTTCCAGGGATACACCCAACACTGTAACGGTGAAGCTGCAGAGAGAACTGATCTCTCCCGAAAAAATAGAACGGCAGAAGCGTGATGAATTTTATTCGGCATTTGGTTTATGGCTGATTACTTTGCCGGTTCCGATATTCGGATATGGTTTTGCAATAGACTATAAACTGGGGGAAATTACTGCACTTACGGATAACAATACAGGAGAAGCGGATAAAATGTCTCTCTACAGCGATATGATGTACTATTCGTATCTCGGAGGGATTTTTATCAGTGCGTCTTTATTTGTAAATGTTGCCGTACATCTTATTAATTATATTGAATCGGTAAACAGGTAAACCCTGTAAGAGGAAAAACATGATAAAAAAAATTGCACAGGGTCTTAAAAGAATTATCACTGCCGGACATTCAGGGAAAGAGATTCTGGATAATCTGGAAGAACTTTTAATAGAAGGCGATTTCGGTGTTGCCGTTGCAGGAGAAGTTGTATCGGAATATTCCGGTATGGTAAAAAATATTAAAAAAATGAGCCGGGATGAGCTGCTTAAACAGTTAAAAGAGATTCTCGAAAAGGATATACTGGCCACAGAGATAGTGCCTGAAAAGGGGAAAATAAACCTCTTCCTGGTCTTCGGAGTAAACGGGGTGGGGAAGACTACGACAATAGCGAAAATGGCGCACTATTACAGGACAAATTACGGTATTAACAAGACAATACTCAGTGCTGCGGATACTTACAGGGCAGGAGCCATAGACCAGCTGATTCAATGGGGTAAACTGCTGGAAATACCTGTTGTGCGTCAGGCATCCGGTGCCGATCCGGGAGCTGTGGTTTATGATTCCATTACAAGTGCGAAGGCGAAAGGAGCCGAGCTTATAATTGCGGATACGGCGGGCAGAATGCATAACCGGTTAAATCTTATCAGGGAGCTTAAAAAAATAAGCAAGGTTGTCGTATCCAATCTTTCTGAGGGTATTTACAGGAAGATTCTTGTTATCGATGCTACAACAGGACAGAATGCACTTCAGCAGGCAGAAATATTCGACGATGCAGTCGGAATCGATGCAATAATTCTCTCCAAGTACGACTCGACTGCAAAGGGAGGAATTGCCGTTGCTATTTCTAAAAAATTAAAAATTCCCTTCCTTTTTTTGGGTACCGGGGAAAAGCTCGGTAACCTTATACCCTTTAACAGGGAGCATTATTTAAACAATTTGCTTGGTATCGAATGAAGCGGGTAGTACTGTTTGCAGGTTTTTATTTCTCCCTGATTTTTCTTTTCCCTGAAACTGTTTTTTTTACCTCTGATGAAATAGGAATGGCTCTGGAAAAGATACCTTTCTACAGAACGGACGAGTATGAATACGTGCTTAAGGTGGAGAGGAGTAAACTTGTCGAAAACAGGATTCTTCTCTTTAAGGGCAGGAAGCTTAAGAGAAAGGAATTGCATTATAATAAGCATGGCAGGCTGGAAAAGGAAAAAAGTTATGAAAAAGAGAAGCTTGTATCGATACGTTATTATGACTCTTCCGGGAAAGTTATAAGACTCGAGTATTACAAAGACGGTGCCATAGTGGAATGGGAAGATTACCGGTATGTACGTAACAGGATCAGTGAAAAACAGGTCTATAATTCGGCCGGGGATCTTCTATATACCGATCTTTATACTTTAGACAGCAGAGGGATGTTGATTAAACTGCTACGGAAACGCTCTGCAGCAGGATCTTCGGAAACCGTTCTTATCGCTGACAGAAAAGGGATAACCGCGGAATTGACGGGATATTCCGATACGGTAAATATAGTGCGGTATAACCCGGAGGGAAGGGTAATCGAAACCGAAGAGTGGAAGGGGAGCACCCTTACCGGCAGGAGGATAATTCATAGAAACAGTAAAACCGGAAAACGGGAATCTTCCGTAGAAGAAGATTATGTTAATAATACGGTTAGTTCGGAAGTGTACGACAACCAGGGGAATCCGGTCTCTAAAGTGGTAAAAAAGAGTGATAAGATTATTTCGGAAGAGAGGTACAGCCTCGATAATAAGGGACGGATAGTAAAGAAAGTTAAGAAGAGTAAAGAACACGGAATGGAGGAGTGGGAATACCGGTATAATTCCGAAGATAACATTACCGAAGAGAAATACTTTGTGCGGGGTGTAATAGAAAAGATTATTACATATCCCGATAAGGATCATAAGGTTGAAAAACTCTATAGAAACGGTGAAGAATTTATAAGGCTGTATTATAAGGGAGGGGAAAAGTTTAAGGAAGAAATAATAAGCGGCGGAAGGGTTGTTAAGACAAGGAAACCGGAAGGGAATAAATGAAAACTAAATTTTTATTTTTTGTTTCTCTCAGATATTTTAAGAACAAAAAGAAAAACAGACATTTTGCCTCCTCGATCCTGTCGATACTCGGAGTAACTGCAGGAGTTATGACTTTAATTGTTGTGCTTGCAGTGATGAACGGTTTTCAGTCCGGTTTTATTTCGAGTATACTCGATATCAGTTCATATCATATTCGAATTTCAGGTGAAAATTCCAGCTATAAAGACCGGGATATTATTTCGAAAATAGAACGGCTAAAATCGGTATCCGTTGTAGTGCCTTTTAATGAGAATCAGGCTATTGTCAAAGGGGTGTTTACCGAACCGGAGGGCTGTATTATACGCGGTGTTCCTGCGGATATTATGGACAGGGACGAATCCTTTAAAAAAAGCCTTAAAATAGAAAACGGAGTATTTTCCGTTAGAATTCCCGGTACCGCCGTAATCGGAGTGGAGCTTGCACGAAGGCTCGGTGTAAGTGTCGGAGACAAAATAGAGGTGCTGTCGATTTCGGAAAATGCCGCTGCAGGTTTAAAGCCCATAAAGAGGTATTTTATAGTATCCGGCCTGTTTAAAAGCGGCTACTATGAGTTTGATTTAAGCTGGATATTCGTATCGCTGTCCACTGCCGGAAATTTCTTCTGGGAGGGAAAGGATTATCCTGTAACCTACGGATTAAAATTGGTAAACCGGTTCAGAGATGAACAGAGTATCGACAGGATTAAGAAGCTTATTAAAGGCAGCGGTCTTTCAGTGGTATCCTGGAGGGAGTACAACAGGTCTTTTTTCGATGCCCTGCTGATGGAAAAAATAATGATGATGCTTCTTCTCGGTTTAATTTTTGTAGTTGTCGGGTTTAATATATATCACTCACTGCGGAGGATGGTATATGAAAAGATCGAAGATATTGCAATAATAAAGGCTTTAGGGGCCTCCCCGTCTGCCCTGCGGTATATTTTTATTGTGGAAGGATTTTTAATCGGACTGTTCGGTGCCATTGCCGGGACGTGTCTGGGTCTTCTTGTATCGATAAATATAAATGAGATTTTCTCCATAGCAGAGGCATTTATCAATGGAGTTTTCGGTATAATACAGGCTGTTTCGCTTCCTTTTGTAAAGGGCTCTAAGTATTCGGACTTTACCGTATTTTCCCCGATGTATTTTTATTTAACGAAAGTACCTGTAACGGTCAGGCTTCCCGAGGTTATTGTCACGGTATTTTCCGCTGTCTTTGCCTCCTCGGCTGCGGCATATTTTGCATCACGGAAAATAAGCACAATTAAACCTGTTGAAGTTTTAAGGTATCAATGAAAGGATACAAAGTATGTCCGGGGTAGTGAGTATAAAGAATCTGAAAAAGTCATATAAGTCGGGAATCGAAAATCTTGAAGTTTTACAAAATGTATGTCTCGATGTTAACGGAGGGGAAACAGTTGTAATTACCGGTGAGAGCGGTTCCGGCAAGAGTACCCTCCTTAATCTCATAGGCGGGCTGGATAATGCCACGGACGGGGTCATTGTAGTGGACGGCAGGGATATATGCCGGTTAAACGAACATGAATTGACGGATTACAGGAACAGATATATAGGATTTATATTTCAGTTCCACTATCTCCTCAATGATTTTAATGCTCTGGAAAATGTTCTTATTCCGGCATTAATCAGGGGCGACAGGTATGATTCCGCAGAATCCCGGGCTTTAACCCTTCTATCCGATGTAGGGCTTAAAGAACACAGGCATCACTACCCGTCAGAATTGTCAGGCGGTGAAAGGCAGCGCATAGCTGTTGCACGTGCTCTTATGAATGAACCGCCTTTGATCCTTGCGGATGAGCCTTTAGGGAATCTCGATGAAAGGAATTCCGGGGTTGTGGAGGATATGCTTTTCTCCCTTGTGGAAAAGTACAGGAAAACCATGGTACTTGTTACACATGATCCTGAGCTTGCCGGCAGATCGGACAAACACTATAAACTCGAGCACGGCTTGTTGGAGCGGGCGTGAAAATCAGTTTCCCTTTTTTCCTTGGTATGTCGTATTTTATAAAAAAGAGTGGTATTTCCAGGTACCTTAAAGGGTCGATAATCGGCATAGGTCTTAGCATTATACCGCTTGTGGTTGTTCTCGAGGTTACGGATGGTATGATACAGGGGATCACATCGAGATATCTCGAGATCGGAACGTATCATCTCGAAATATTCTTTAATAGGGATGAGGATCTGGAAAAGTTAAAAGAGATTACCGGAAATATAAACAAAATCAAGGGAATAAGAGAAACTATAATTGAAAGGCGGGGTATGGGGCTTATATTCGCAGGAGGGATCAGAACTGCAGTAACCTTAAGGGCAATACCGAAAAATCTTTTTGCAAGGGATGCAGGGTACAGAAAGTATGTCAGAATAACAGATGGTAAACCAGGTTTTAAAACCGGCTCATCTATTTTAATAAGCAAATCTATTGCGGATGAGTTAAAGCTAAAGGTTGGCGGCAGGGTAGCCCTTGTAACCGTTTCGGGAGGTCTCTATGCAGAGGGCAAGCCCAGGTTTGGTTTTTTTACCGTTACGGGGATATTTACAACGGGTTATCAGGAGCTCGATAAAATGCTGGTTTTTATTCCCCTGGAAAAAGGTATGAAATTCCTTAATTCTGCAAATTCTTACCAGATAATCGGAGTAAAGGTGGATAATCCCTTTGGAAATCTCACAGGGATTGCCCGTGCTATGGAGCGGTACTTACCAGGCGGAACGGCAATCTACAGCTGGTACGAATTGGAACTATCTCAATACAAGTCGTTTCAGACTACAAAAGCATTACTTCTCCTTATAATGGCACTTATTGTGATAGTAGCCGGTATAAACATATCTTCATCGATGATCATGATTGTAATAGAGAAAAGCAGGGAAATAGCAATACTTAAAGGGATCGGTGCGTATCCGTGGATGATTACCGGTGCATTTATGCTTACGGGTTTTGTAAGCGGAACTGCCGGAACAGTATTGGGGCTTATCCTAGGTATTCTTATTTCGATTAATATAAATGAGCTGTTTGTTTTTGCTCAGAATCTCATTAATATCGTGATAGCTGCCGTTAATTATACTATTCAGCCTCTTGCGGGCCATAAGGTATTAAGTTCTTTTCAGATTTTTAATTCTGCATATTATCTTGACCGCATACCTATAAAGCTTGATTTTTATGAAATATTTATTATAGCTCTCGGTACTATTATGTTAACAACGCTGGCATCCTATTTTCCTGCAAAAAAAGCCGGACTTCTTAAGCCTCTCGAGCTTTTAAGAAGATATTAAGCTTGATTTCTTTGAGAAATTTCTTATTATTCTATAGTAGGTAGAAGTAAATGAAATGTGAAATATGCGGAACAAGAGAAGCTGTTATTCACATTCAGCAGATTATCGGTAATAAGAAGGTTGAACTGCATATCTGCGAAGAATGTGCAAAGGAACGGGGAATAACAACAGGAAATGATAAAATCGAGCTCTCGATATCGAGCCTGCTTACCGGCCTTGTCGATATACAGGATGTCCATAAAAATAAGCGTGTTCAGAAAGTGTGTCCTTCCTGTGGTCTTACACTAACGGAGTTTAAGGATAAAGGAAAACTGGGGTGTGCGGAGTGCTACTCTGCATTCGGGAAGGAAATCAGGTCCCTGCTGCACAAGATGTACGGGAAAACCCAGCATTTCGGGAAATTTCCGCATCAGCTTCGTACGTATAAGACATTTCTAATAGATGTAGAGAAGCTGAAGGAAGAATTAAAAAAGGCGGTGACGGAGGAAGATTACGAGAAGGCTGCCGTACTGCGCGACAGGATAGAGGAACTGCAGCATGAAGTGGAGAGATTCCATGTTTAAAGCAGGAGATATACATGCGATAAGCGGATGGTTTAAGGAAGCAGGGCCCCACGAAGATGTTATTCTTTCCAGTAGAATCAGGCTTGCACGGAATATGGCGGATTTTCCGTTTCCTCATATGATGTCGGCAGAGGAAGAAGAGGAAGTGGAGGGAAGAGTAATATCCGCATTTACAGGAATGAACAATAATAAGGCTTTTAAAATAATCGAGCTGGATGAACTTACTCCGATAGAGCGGAGAATGCTCCTGGAACGAAACTTTATTACACAGGATTACTCTCTTAAGAGGAATAAGGTTGTGGTTCTGAACAGGGACGAAACGGTATCCGTAATGGTTAATGAGGAGGAACATTTACGGTTTGCTTCCATACATGCGGGTTTAACCCTGAAGGAGGCTTATGAGGATGTGGATAATCTGGACAGTAAACTGGAGGATTACCTGCACTTTGCAGTTTCTCTGGAGTGGGGCTATTTAAATACTTCGTTAAACGACATAGGAACCGGCCTGCGGAGTTCCGTTATGATGCATGTGCCGGCTCTGGTAATGACATCACTGATAGACAGGGTTGTTAAGAATATTAATGAGGTCGGCCTGGCAGTAAAGGGTTTTTTCAGTGATAACGAAGGGTCTCTCGGTGATATGTACCAGATATCGAATCAGTTAACTCTCGGTCTTAATGAAAAAGAGATTATAGAAAAACTCGAAGGGATTGCCATGCAGCTTGTGAATTACGAGAAGAAGGCAAGAGAGGAGTTAATGGAACGGCGCCGGGTGGAAATAGAAGATAAAATACTGCGTGCCTACGGGGTGCTCAAGTTCTGCAGAAGTATTTCGATTAAAGAGGCAATAGAGCTGCTTTCACTTATACGCCTCGGAGTAAGTATAGGTATTATCGATGGTATCGATTTGCGGACAATCAATACCCTCCTCTTTGCAAGTCAGAAATCACATATTCAAAAATTCATATCAGGTAACGAGGAAGATGCCGACAGTAATTATATCGATTTTATCAGGGCAAAAGTAATAAGAGAAGCCCTTGAAAGTTCCGAAAATATGGAGGGGAATGATGTTTAAGGGTTTAACTCAGAGAGCACAGAAAATATTGACGGTACTGGCACAGGAAGAGGCAAAGAAATATCATTCAGGTCAGCTTATGCCGGAACATATAATTCTTGCCCTTTTAAAGGATGGGGAAGGGGTGGCAATAAAGGCACTGCAGATGTTAAAGGTAAATATTGCACAGATGCAGCTTGAAATAGAAAAAGAAATGCCTAAGGGGAAGGGCGGACTTATACTCGGAGATGTCCCCCCGTCGAAGCGCGGCCAGCATATTCTGGAAGATTCCGCTGAAGAGGCAAGAAATATGGGGCATGAATATATAGGTACCGAACATCTCCTGCTGGCAGCGGCACGAGAGACCGGAAGTGTTATCTCCCGGTATTTCGCCCGCAATAATGTTTCTCCGAATATGCTCAGGGAAGTAATAATTAAAATCAACGGACTTGGTGATATTTCCCGTCAGGGTCAGAAAAAACGTAAACCTCAATCTATTGCACGAAAAACAACACCCACATTGGACGAATTCGGGCGTGATTTAACGATTTATGCCCGTGAAAACAAGCTCGATCCTGTAATAGGACGCAGTAAGGAAATACAGAGGGTTATTCAGATACTTGCAAGGAGAACAAAGAATAATCCTGTTCTGATAGGTGAGCCCGGTGTGGGGAAAACAGCCATCGTAGAGGGGCTGGCACAAAAAATCGTAGAAGGAAATGCACCTGAAATATTAATCGGAAAACGCGTTTTAATACTGGATCTTGCATCGCTTGTAGCCGGAACAAAATACCGCGGAGAATTCGAAGAACGCCTTAAGAGAGTTATGAAAGAGATCATAACCGTAAAGAATGTGATACTCTTTATCGATGAACTTCATACGATAATAGGGGCAGGGGGAGCAGAGGGAGCCATCGATGCATCCAATATGTTAAAGCCTGCGCTGTCGCGGGGGGAACTCCAGTGTATCGGTGCTACGACTTTAAATGAGTATAAAAAGTATATAGAGAAGGACGCTGCACTCGAAAGAAGGTTCCAGTCGATTTTTGTAGAGGAGCCTTCCATCGAAGAAACAGTTGAAATACTAAAAGGGATTAAATCCAGGTATGCTGAGCATCATCATGTTACATATACCTACGAGGCTTTGGAAACTGCTGCAGCCCTTTCCAGCCGTTATATTTCGGACAGGTATCTGCCGGATAAGGCGATCGATTTAATCGATGAGGCCGGTTCGAGAAAACGTATAGACAACAGTATCAGGCCCAAAGAAATCCAGGATCTGGAAAAAGAAATAGAGAGACTTACCATCGAAAAAACCAACCTTGTAAGTACTCAGAATTATGAAAAAGCTGCTGCTGTCAGAGATACGGTAAGGCAGTTAAGACAGAGGGTTGAGGAAATAAAGAAGAATTGGGAAAGTAACATTCTCGTTGAAGAAAATATTGTCGATGTTAATGAAATACAGCTCGTTATTTCCGATATAACAGGAATACCCGTATCGAGGATCGCTCAGAGTGAATCGGATAAACTGCTCCGCATAGAGAAGGAACTTCATAAAAAAGTAATCGGACAGGATGAAGCGATAGGGGTAATTGCTTCGGCAATCCGTAGATCCAGGATAGGGTTGAGTTCACCGAGGAGACCGCTAGGATCTTTCGTATTCATAGGTCCGACGGGAGTCGGCAAAACACTTGTTGCAAAGACTCTGGCGGAATATCTTTTCGGAAATGAAGAAGCAC
>QILZ01000082.1 GCA_003233545.1 Spirochaetales bacterium | reverse complement strand
GATGAACTCACATCGGTAGGCACATGGCAGATTCTGTTAGGAACTTCCATTGAACCGATCTTAATCGGATTAAACAAGTTTTTAAATTCAGGCATACCTTTCCTCCCTTAATTTTGTAGTTTATTATACTATATAATTTTCGAAACGATAGTAAATAATAACATAATTTATACAAATAACAACAGTAATTCCTCAAAATTGGATAAAAATGGGGTAAAAGAAAAAAAGCATAAGTAAAAATATAAGAATTGAGAGAAAATATTTTTCCATGTTAACTTAATTCCGATTAAAATACTCTCTTAATAATTCTTCAAGCGCCGGTTAGTTAAGAAAGTTTTTTAAAGAGGTTATTCTTAATATGTCAGCGAAGTGTCCGCTGGTAATTTCTATCCTAATGGTGCACAGTCTCTACAAGCAACTTACGGAAAGAAGGGTCTTCAGTCTTAATAAACAGATAGGATTCATGGTTAGTTACAATATTGCAGAAGGTATGTTTATTAAAATAGAGATAATGCAGAAAAAATACTTGAACTTTACTTTAATTTTTCATAAACATCCTTTTAAAAGGAGTTTTGACGTTGGTATTTCTTTATCCCTTTTTTCTAAGTTAACAACCAAAAGGATAACCTTTTTTTGTAACTATTCTTTCGATGAAAGATTACTGATATAACAACAAAAGGTTTGACAAAACTCAAATGCCGATTTACAATAACTAGGTGTTAAGTGAGTAATCATGTTCATATAATCAAAAGCAACAGCAAATAAGGGAGCATACTAATGAATCGGATTAATCTACTGTCCACTCTGGACGGATCTTTGTTTGACAATTTCTACCCAAAAGAACTTAATCTTGCAAAATTGGATGTCTGCTGCAGCATGCGTCCGGAAGAGGTATTTATTAAAGAACCATGGTGGCATGACGATTTCCAACCTGTTCAGGCTGATACTCTAGAGGATTTCAATACACTCATGGGCCTTGAAATAGCTCTTCGGATTAAACTTGCCCGGGAAGAAGGACGTGATATTATTGTTATTCTTTCTGCAGGTCCTATGGGGATGTACCGATGGGCAGCTGAGTTTCTAAATGCCTGGAATATAGACTGCAGTCATGTTCACGGATTTAATATGGATGAATGGTCCGATTCAGAAGGCAACACGCTTCCACCATCTCATCCGGGAGCATTCAGAAATGCTATGGAACAGGCATTCTACGGCCGTCTCGGCAGATTGACGGTTCCCGAATCACAGCGCCATTTTGCTACAAAAAATGAACTGCCCCTTTATTCGGAAATGATAGGAGAATTAAAGAGTAACAACGCCAGCTTTCTGTTGATATATGGTATTGGCTGGATATTTCACATTGCCTTCTGGGAACCTCACTTTGCAGCTGACTATCCTTCCATGGAAGAGTGGAAACAGGCAACCCATCGCATTGCTGGCAAACTTCATCCCATGACAATAATCCAGAACTCTATTACAAGTTTTAAAGGTAAAATAACTTCAGTACCTGCAAGGGCCAATACCATAGGACCAGGTATCTTCCTTCAGGCCGACTACACAATAGGGGGAGTGGATGGATACCTTCCGGCAAGAAATATGATGTATCAAAGCATGGCATTATGGGCTACATTAAAGTACGGCCCGGATATGTGGGTGCCGTCAAGTGTAATGCCCCAGTATCCCGGAAAACTCTTTTTTATCAAGGACCTTGCCGGCCCGCTCGATCCGGAAGTGAACTGAAGTGGAAGATGTGATATTAACGAACGGTATTGTATATGCTGAAACCGGCACAATAGATAAAGGTTATATAATAATTGCAGATGGCCGAATTTCCGATATTGGAGAGGGGAGTCCTTCTTCTAAGTCTGCCGGCCGAATTATTGACGTTCAGGGGAACGTTATCAGCCCCGGATTTATCGATATGCATACACATGGGATAATGGATGTTGACTTTATGGAGAGTTCATATGAGGAAACCGAAAAAGCATTGTATGCATATGCACGGTATGGTGTAACCAGAGTAGTTTCAACTCTGCTCTCAAATCCAATATCATCAATTGTTGAACAAGGAAAGCTTATTCGAAATGTTAAACAGAAAAGCCCGATTGGATGCCTTATCCACGGAGTGCATGTTGAGGGTCCATGGCTTGCCCCAAGGTGCAGGGGCGGGCATGCAGCTAAATATCTAAAAGTTCCGAATAAAGAGGATGTAGAATCTATACTCACTCAGATTGGTGATGTGGTAAAAACCGTAACCTATGCACCTGAACTGGAGAATGCCCTCTGGTTGACTGAGCAGCTTAATAAAATGGGTATTATTCCTGTTTTTGGTCATACAGAAGCCACTTATGAGGAGGCTGAAAGAGCGATAATGGCAGGGGCCAGACATGTTACTCATATGTATGATACGACACTGGGTTATAAAGAAAATCCTGATGAAGCTCTGGTAATGATGCCTGGTATGGAAACTGCGGTGCTGTATTTTGATCAGGTCAGTATAGAGTTAATAGGTTGTCCTGTGCATGTTCCAAAACCTTTTTTTAAATTTATTGCAAAAGTAAAGCCTAGAGATAAAACAATAATTGTCACAGATTCTCTTGTTGGCACCGGTATGCCTGATGGGACCATTCTTACATATAAAGATGGTAGAAAAGTATATGTGGAAAATGGTGTTCTCAGGATGATCGACAGTGATCCTGCCGTTCACGGCAACTTAACCGGCAGTGCTGTAACCATGAATGTTGCCCTTCGGAGGCTGGCAGAATATGCAGAACTTTCGAAACCGGATGCTATTAGGTGGGGAAGTATTAATCCGGCCACAACTCTCGGTATTCAAGAAGAAACAGGGAGCCTTAAAGTCGGTAAGTATGCTGACGTTACAGTAATGAATGATAATTTTGATATAATTCTTACCCTTTTACAGGGGGAAACAGTTTTTAAAAAGGATGAAGAAGATGAGTAAGTATCAGGTTGGTATCATCGGATTTGGATGGGTGGCTGAGGCACATCTCGAAGCTCTTAAAAAAGTAGATCAGTTTAAACCTTATGCAATTCTCTCTGGCAGGCAACTGAACTCAATGGAATTTAAGGAAAAATACGGTGTTGATGTAAAAATTTACAATGACATCGATAAGTTTTTAACCGATAAAAATATAGATGTAGTGGATATCTGCACTCCGTCCTTTCTCCACCATGAGCAGACTATTGCTGCAAGTAACGCAGGTAAACATATTATTCTTGAGAAACCGATTGCCCTCAGTTTTAAGGATTCTGTTAAAATGCTTAAGACCGTACGGAAAAACAGAACACTGACTTCAATCTGTTTTGAGATTCGTTTTATATCATCAGCTAAGGCAATAAAATCGATCATAGACCAGGGGCTAATAGGAGAAATATATAATGGAGAAGTTGATTATTACCATGGAATAGGTCCCTGGTATGTGAATCAGAAATGGGAATCAGAGAAAAAAAATGGTGGAAGTTCCCTGCTGCGCGCCGGCTGCCATGCTCTTGATATGCTGCTTTATCTTATGGATGAAAAAGTTGAAGAAGTTTTCACTTATGGAAACACCAATCCTAATCCGGTTTATAAGAATTATGATTATGATCTTAACACTGTGACTCTTCTGAAATTCAAAAACGGAGCAATAGGTAAAGTTTCTTCCAACACAGACTGTATGCAGCCCTATGTATTCAACATGAATATTGTCGGTAGTGAAGGTTCGGTGAAAAACGACCTTTTTCACAGTAAAAAGATAAAAGGTCTAAATGGATGGGCTAAGCTTGATGTAGACCTGATCGACAGCGGTGATGTTCTGAACCACCCCTATGTCGAGCAGTTTACTCACTTTGCGGAATGTCTCGATAAAGGAATCGAAACAACAAACAACTTTGAAAGTGCATTTGAGACCCATAAAGTCATTTTTGCTGCAGACAAATCTGCTGAACTGGGCAGGCCTGTAAAACTTAATGAATTTTGATCAATTCCATCCCTCATGATATGCATTTCCATACTTAGATTATCGACAACTTCATTTCGTACATCGACGACTACCTGACCGCACCGTCATTCTGTGTCAGGATATAAACATTGTCAAATGGAATCTGTCCGGCTTCTTACGGGGTAACACTGCTTCCCGCCGCTCTCCTGGTGACAGTGTTTCCTGTTTCATACAGTGTATCTCCTTCAGTTGGATCAGCTTTACCTTCCACTACTATATGGAAGCATTTTAGATAATGTCAACGCAGTAAATTTATCATTTATTTTCTTTTTCTGTTCTGTAATTGTGTAAATTCTTCTATAATCCGGTCGGATGCGTTTTTTGTATTGATATATGATAATTATGTTGGTAAAAACGAAAGAATATGCTAAAATAGAATAACAAAAATATGAATATATTTGAAAAATTAACAGAGAGGAAAATTGTTCTTGTTGAAATTACCCGTTTTTCATCCCGGGTTCGTGATCAGATTAATAGAAACTTTGGATAGGAGTTGGATATGAAGGAGATCCTTAATGTCTGTGTAATAGGCAGCGGTAGAGCTGGTATGATTCATGCTCGTAATTTTACCCGGTCAGTATCCGGTGCCCGTCTATATGCAATGGTGGACCCTGTAGAAGAGACTGCTGAGACAGCATGTAAAGAGCTTGGAATTGGAAAGTACTTTCTGGATTATCGGGATGCTTTAAAGGATGAATCAGTGGATGCAGTGGTAGTCGTAACTCCCACAGTCCTGCACAAGGAAATAGTGGTGGCCGCCGGTGCAGCAGGAAAACACATCCTCTGCGAAAAACCGATGGCTATGAATGAGAGTGAGTGTGCAGAGATGATCGAAGCGGCGGAAGCCGGTGGTGTCAAGCTTCAGCTTGCATTTATGCGTCGGTTTGATGAGAGTTTTCAATATGCAAAGGAGAGAATCGATGCCGGAGAAATTGGTGATGTGGTTCTGGTAAAATCTTTGACTCATGGTCCAAGCATTCCCCGTCCATGGATGTACGACATAAAAAAAAGTAACGGGCCCCTTGCTGAGGTAAGTAGTCATGATATTGATACCCTGCACTGGTACAGCGGTAGTTATGTAGATGAGGTATATGCCGTGGCGGGAAATTATCGTTGTCCCGATGCAAGAGAAAAATATCCTGATTTCTATGATAACGTTATTATGAGCTGCCGGTTAAAGTCCGGAGCTCAGGGGATGATCGAGGGAGCGCAGGGGGTTCTCTATGGTTATGATTCCCGTGTAGAAATTCTGGGGACCAAGGGAATAATTCATGTAGGGAAAACCCGAAATTTCTCTGTATTGACCTGTACACCGAATGGAATAGATACACCTTTCGTAAAAAGCTGGCAAAATCTCTTTCTGGATGCCTATCTTCGGGAGGATACCCATTTTATAGAAAGTATCCGGAAAGATGAAACACCTATAGTTACCGGCCGGGATGGTTTGGAGGCAGTAAAGGTTGTTAACGCCGGAAATTTATCAATTAGTGAAAAACGACCGGTAAAGCTCTAGGAGGAAAAAATGAAAGCAGCCAGATTATATGGTCAGGGAGATATCCGGGTGGAAGAAATAGAAATTCCAGAGATAAACGAAGATGAAGTTCTTCTTAAAGTGAAAGCTGCATTTATCTGCGGTACAGATGTAAGGTTTTTCAAAAATGGAAAAACGGGTATTAATTCCAATAATCCGCGGGTTCTGGGTCATGAGTTTGCCGGAATCATAGATAAAGTGGGGAACAGAATTTCCGGATATACTCCGGGTATTAGAGTTGCTGTAGCTCCCAATTACGGTTGTGGTGTCTGTGATATCTGTATTGGCGGTAATACTCAGATGTGTCATAGAGCCCGTGCACTGGGGGTTAATGTTGACGGAGGATTTGCCGAATTTGTGAAGATTCCGGCTCAGGCAGTCCTGCAGGGGAATATTACACCCATTGGTAACAATATAAGTTTTGCGGAAGCCGCTTTAGCTGAACCTTTATCCTGTGTTTATAATGCTTATGAGCGAATCGGAATTAAACCTGGGGACAAAGTTCTTGTTATAGGTGCCGGGCCTATCGGAATCATGCATACACTGATAGCTGTTATGGCTGGTGCTTCCCATATTTTTATCAATGACTTGAGTAGAGAAAGATTGGAGTTGGCTAAAAATCTGGTTCCATCCGTAATTCCTATAGCAGGAAAGGTGAGAGAGGAATTGGAAAAACAGACAGCTGGAAAATTAGTGGATGTGGTAATAACAGCTGCTTCAGTGACTGCTATCCAGGAAATGGCTTTTTCCCTGGCAGGACTTAATGGTCGAATCATGTTTTTCGGAGGATTACCTAAGGGTAAATCTATGGTATCTCTGGATACTAATGAAATCCACTATAAACAATTGACTATCTCCGGAACAACCATGCAGAGTCTTCGTCAGTATCGTAATTGTCTGAGATTAATAGAGGAGGGAACATTAAAGGTGAAGGATCTGATTACCTCTTCTTCTCCTTTGAATGAGATTTCTGAAGTGATAGCTAATGTGGCTGCAGGAAAGGGTTTAAAGAGCGTAATAACCATATAGGGGGCTTAGTGGATTCATATTTACCGGGTGTAGATATTGGAACACAGGGAGTAAAATGTTCTCTGTATGATCAGAGTGGTGTAAGCCGTGGAAGTGTCTTTGTTCTGTTAAACCCGATTCAGCCAGAACCGGGAATTATGGAAGAAGATTCAGACTTTCAGGTTAAACCGCTATGTGTTTTTGTGGTCTTCCCGGGGATCAGGTCTTTGTCGATAATCAGGAATCTTGTTGGGATGAAGAGAGGCAAGCTTCCTAAGATAGTCTGTCCGACTAAGATTGTAGGAGAGATGACTTATGAAATGGCCGGGAAATGCGGATTGCTGTAGGAGCCGAAGCCTTAATAGAAGCCGGAAGTTCGATTGTCTGCCGGGAAGAATTCCGGAACTATTTCTCTTCCCTGACAGACGAGTATAACCGGCTTTGGCAAGTTATAAATTCGTGCTATGAGGGTATAAGTGAATGGTCAAACCTGTAAAACGGCTTTCTGTGAAAAACGGTACTGATTATAGATATAGAGAATTCACAGATCCGGGAATTGGACTGTGGTGGTTAGGACAAGCCGGATTTATCTTACAGTTTCAGAAAATAACTCTCCTTTTGGATCCGTATCTCTCAAATGTGCTGGCAATGAAATACAGAGGGAAAAAATATCCCCATATAAGGATGATCGACCCTCCGGTAGCGCCGGTAAGTCTTACTGATATAGATTATTTTATCTCTACCCATTCCCATTCTGATCATATGGATCCCGGTTTAATCCCGGTTATTCGACAGAATAACCCCGATTGTCTGTTCATTCTTCCTGAGGCTTTGATAAATATTGGGCTGGAGAGAGGTATCCCGAAAAATAAAATGATATGTATGGATGATGGGAGAAAGGCTTTGCTTAAGGAGAATATCTCCATATATGGAGTTGCTTCTGCCCATGAAGAGCTTGATGTGGATTCACAGGGGCACAGCCTTTACCTCGGGTATATAATAAATTTTGGTGAACTAACGGTGTATCATTCCGGTGACTGTATTCCTTATCCTGGATTACAAGAAAAACTGAATTCCTTCGGGATAGATCTGGCTTTGCTTCCAGTAAATGGGAGAAGTGATATTTTAAGACGTTATAGTATTGCCGGTAACTTCTATTTCGCTGAAGCCCTGCAGCTTATCTATGATTTAAAAATTCCCTTTATGATTCCTCATCATTATGGTATGTTTAAATTTAACACGGTGAATGTTAATGATTTAAAAAAAACAATTGATGAACATAATCTGGAATGCAATGTTTATCCTGCAGAACTGAATATGTTATATCAAATGGAAGGTTTCTATGACTGGTAAAGTAAATGATGTAGAGAAAATCCTCTTTGCAGGGGAAAGGAAACGAAAACTTGTTGAGTATATTAATGATTCTGCTGCCGGAGACAGAGGATGTTCTATTAAAATTACTCAAATGAAACTGGATTAAAAATTATTATATCTCAGCTTCCGCCTGGAACAAGTAAATGGAACAAAATAGAGCAGGCGAAAGGTTGTCTACCTTTAACCACGAAGCAACTTTAATATATATCCTGGTGAATGCAATTATTGTCTGGTATTTTTCTCCTTCGAATCCACCAATCGTCTAATAATTCATTGTTTTAAAATGACCCATAATTAATCTTCTGGTATTGTAAGATAATGATTCTTTAACAGTGGCTTCTGCGGTTTATATTATTTATTGTTATGTAACTCCTGCTCATAATCAAATTACTTCCAGAATATCTAATATATTTTTAACTGCTGCCTGGGTAGCCCGATCCACACTCTCTATTGTGAACCCTCCGATATGTGCAGTAGTAATCACTCTTTTATGAAGCAGCAGAGGAGTCATTACCGGGGGTTCTTTTTCAAAGACATCCACTGCATACCCGGTAAGCTTACCTGAATCAAGTGCGGAGAACAGTGCTGTCTCATCTACAAGAGCTGATCTGGCTGTGTTAATCAGGTAGCTTTCCCCGGTCATCCGGGCAATGGCTTTCTCATCGATTAATGGGGTATCTCCGGCCGGACAATGGAGGGTTATTATATCACTTTGTGCTAGTACTTCTTTCAGGGGAAGATATTGGATATCCATTCTGCTGCGGAGAGCTTTATCCTGATAAAGATCATAGGCAAGAATCTTCATTCCCATCCCTGCGGCCAAAAATATCACCTGCTGTCCAATCATACCTGTTCCGATAACGCCCAGCGTTTTTCCTTGAATTTCCATGCCCAGGAAGCGGTCCCATTTGCCGGTCTTGATTGACTGGTTTACAAGCGGAATAGAACGGACCAGACTGAACAGCAAACCAATTGTCAACTCTGCAACTCCTCTTGAGTTAGCTCCGGGTGTTGTTCGTAATGCAATACCCATTTTTTCAGCGGTCTTAATGTCCACGTTATCAATGCCTACACCATTCCGGCTGATTACTTTAAGATCCGGACATTTCTCCAGAACTTTTCCATTTATTTTTTCCACTCCAGCCAGATACCCTATGCATCCCGGGAGAACTTCTTCAAGATCCTCCTCAGACGGCATAAGCCCGGGGAATGGGGTTAAAAGTTCATAACCGGCTTTTATCAGGTCTGTTAGTCCTGGATGTCCGTTTTTCGAGAGGGATCGGGGAGTGATCAGAATTCTTCCTTTTTTCATTCGTAATTTTTCCATCGTGGATTATCGATTACAGTCCAATGGCCACCATCTTCGACCACAAGTTTACGAAATCCCTTTTCTTTGATGGAACCATAGTCGTGACCCGCATCAGCCCGAAAAACATAGAAGGTAATCAGAGTTTCAGAGCTGCTTATATTTATACTCCTGTGAGCATATCTCCCAGGCACGTAGATCACCTGACCTGATTTCATTTCCTTGTATAGTATGTCTCCTTCGGGGCTTTCCATCATCATTATGCCATGTCCGGACTGACAATAATAGATCTCTGCTGTATCGAGGATTGTGTGGAAATGTCCGTTGGTCATATGGTATTCATTCCCCACTTTACCCGGATAGATAATACTGGTTCCGAAGGCCAGATCTCCCTCTTTTTTCGGGATGCCCAGATCATAGAATCGATAGATCAGGTTGTTACCGCCCTTCTCTTTTTCCTTGCGTTTCTCTTCATCAAAATACATATTTTTCATATCGGAGTAACGGCGTTCCAGAGCCGGTTTACTGCAATTAGCTATGCCTGTTATTCTATCAAACGAGAGCGGGATTTCTACATAAAAGGGATGTTTCATAACTTTCTCCTTTTCATAATAACATTCGTGATTTTGCATCTGATGCAATTTTAGATAATTTATCGAATTTCGATCCACGGGTTGGAATATTCAGGTGAAATACTTCTGCAATTACACGAGTCCAACCGTGAATAAAATAGATCCATCCATCATGGATGGTCAGTGCTTTTGTTTTCTCCTGAGTTCTTGCCTGGTCAAGGAATATTCGCTCCCCACGGTAATTAAACTCCCATACGATCCCATTTTCCGGGAACACCACTTTGTTTGTCAGAGGAGAGCCCGGACTGTCTTTTCCCAGGCCTGTTGCATTTATCACCATGGAACCGGGCTTAAGAGAGGCAACAACAGTGTCATTATTTTCTGCCCTGGGGGTCAGGATATATTCAAAGTTCATTTTTGTAGTGACCTGATTATGAATAGCCTGCATTTCATGCAGATGTTCATTACTTCTGTTGCTTACAACTATCCGGGCAGGGACATCTCCACCGTCTTTACTCTTATTTATCAGGTAGAGTGAAAGGGCAAGGGAGGCACCTCCTGCACCGATAATATGGAGGTCGCTTCCCGATTTTTTCCAGTAATCCCTGGGAACAATTGCTTCGAGTGATAATCCGCTTGTAATCGGGTCCATAGCATGCCCCCAGAGTTCGTTTCCTCTTTTTGATATGGAACTGACTTCTCCCAATAGGGATGCATACTCACCTAATCCATCAAAAATATTCCTGCATGCTTTTACCAGATCCAGTTTATGAGTCGTTACCAGAGCTCCAAGCGATAATGGATCATTCTTAATAAATTCTACGGCTTCCTGATAAAGTTCCGGAGCCGCATGGGGTTCAAAGTCATACCCTTTTATAACTGCATTCAGCTCTAGATATTCGGCCCATCGGGGGAAAACCTGCATAATAGAGGATTTCCCAGTACTGACCCCAATGAAATACATAGTCCTTTTGGAAGCCGGGCTGTAATTGTTCATTTATTACTCCAAGTACACCAAAGTGCTAACATATAATAGAATTCAAGAATATAGTAAAGCCAGTCGATAGTATAGTTTAATATATGAATTAAACCACTAAAAATCCATCCGAAATAAAAAATGACGAATTCAGAAGAGTAGTTACTTTTGAAGGAGGTCATAAAAAATGGGTTTAAATATGAAAAAACCAAAGGCAATAATCAAAGAAACTTGTGGTAGATACAGGAAATCGAAAAAAAAGGAAAAAGGGAGAATGCTTGACGGATTTATAAAACTTACATCGTACAATTGTAAATATGCAGGCCGGATCTTAAGAAACCGGAGAAAACATATATGGAATATAGCAGGAAGTAGCTTTATTAAAGTCTACTACCCACTCTACAGAACGGCTCGTACCGGCCAGGTAAGCCGCTCTTTGATCAACAACAAAGTCTTGCCTGGTTTTAATGAGGAACGTGTAGTCCAATCATCAAGTTTTATTAATATCCTTTTAAATTGTTGTGTTCGAAAATTATTTCGATTGTAATAGAACCGTTCGATGTAAGATTTACTCCGCAGGCATGAGTATTGCGGGAAGCTGAATATTATAAGAAAGCAACTTTAAAAGCCCGGTGTAATGCTACGCCGGGCTTTTTGTTTGTGCTATAAATATCTACAATTTCATGGAACTCTGACGGCGCGCCCGCTCTATTTTTTCCATTTTCCAGTAAAATTCAGCTTGCTTTTTAATTTCTTCGACATCGGAAACGAAAATACGGTTATCCATAAGCTTGAATTTCTTATTTTCGAAAAGTTTTCGTATCTGTTGATTTCCCTGATCTTTGGGAAACCCTACCATATTTACAAGATCCTTGGGACTAAAATCAAAGGTATAAGCCGATGACGGTTCTATGGGCACACGATTTTTTTCCAGTTGAATCATTAAAGCATCATACATTCTCCCGAGCGGATCGAGCATTAAGGTATTGGCAAGCTGTTTATAGATAAACCATATTCTATCAGCGAGAAGTTGTGTAAGCTTTGTTATAAGCTGCGGCTGATTTTTAACCATAAGCTGAAAATTTGCTTTATTCACTGCAAGCAGGGTTACATCATCATATGCAATAGCGGAAGCGGAGCGCGGTTTATTCTCCAGTAATGACATTTCTCCGAATATATCGCCTGTTTTAAGCATGGCAAGCAGGACTTCGTTATTATCCACTATTTTTGTTATCCGGACCCTTCCCTTCTGTATGATATAAAGTTCGTTTCCCGGTTCGTTCTCGCTGAAAATCATGGTGTTTTTGGGATAGACTCTTGTAAAATTATCACTGTTTTTATCGATATTGACTACTTTTGCATAGGGATGTATTTTAGCCATTCTTTCCCTGGCAATATTTATGAATTCTCCCTGCGGGCAGTACTGTATATATCTGTAGTATGCATAGTATGCCTGGTTGTACTGATTCTGGCGTGCATAGTACTCTGCCACCTTAAAAAGGTGTGATGTCTCGGGACTTGCCGTGTTTTTAAAGGTCTGCCTGGTTAATGCTTCATCGAGGTAGCGCATCTTGCGCGAAAAACCCTGAATGATTTTCATGGCAACCGGGCTGTTTTTTTCGATAAGGAGCCAGTATTGATCCCTGTGTACGGAAATCAGGGATACATCCGTCAGGGCCATGGCGGTTTCGATATGGCTGTGCGATGACATCGTGGAAACTACCCCGAAGAAATCACCCGGCCCCAGTATGTCGCCGCCTTCCTCTTCTACTACCTTGACCTCTTTGCTTATCTGTACTTTGCCTGATCTTATAATATAGAAACTGTCGGCTTTCTGCTTTCCTTCAACAATTATATATGAGCCTTTTCTAAAATTAACTATTGAAAGTTGTAATGGGTTCGACATCCCTTTCCCTAAAGAAGAATTATATTGACAGTATATGAATCGGAAGAGCTGTTGTCAATGTAATTAAACAATATCCTTTAAAAATCAGAGGTATTACGGCCGGCTTGCACAATTCTATCATTACAGTGATCAGGGGAAAATCGGAAATTGCAGACAGAGCTTTCGTACCTCTTCGCGAATCCCGGATATTCCTGCCTCGTTTTCGATATTCTTAAGGACTTCCGTTATATACTGCCCTATTTCTTCCATTTCCTGTTCTTTCATACCTCTCGTTGTTACTGCCGGTGTTCCGATTCTGATTCCCGAGGTTACCATAGGGCTTTTGGGGTCGAAGGGAATCGTGTTTTTATTAACGGTAATATTGGCTTCGTCCAGTGCCTTTTCCGCTGCTTTACCGGATATGGAAAGCGGGGTAAGATCAACGAGAAACAGATGTGTATCTGTTCCGCCTGTAACGATACGAAGACCGGAGTTCTGTATAACATCCGCTAAGACCTTTGCGTTTTTCAGAACCTGCTTCTGGTATTCCCGGAATTCCGGTTTTAAGGCTTCTTTAAGTGCAATGGCTTTGGCAGCTATTACATGCATCAGGGGACCACCCTGAATTCCCGGCATTATTTCCGAATCGATTATCTCTGAAAATTTCTTTGTTCTTCCGCTTTTAGCAGCTTTAATTCCCATAGTATTATCCCTGTCTCTGCCTATAAGTATCATACCGCCCCTGGGTCCCCGCAGGGTTTTGTGTGTTGTCGTTGTTACAAAGTCTGCAAAGGGAAGCGGACTGGGATGCAGACCGGCTGCCACGATTCCGGCTATATGTGCCATATCGGTCATAAACAGAGCATCGACTTCTCTCGCTATTTCACCGAATTTTTCAAAATCAATGGTTCGTGAATATGCCGAAGCTCCTGCAATGATAATTTTGGGTCTGCTTTCTTTTGCTGTTTGTAAGATTTCATCATAGTCGAGTGTTTCCGTATCCCTGGATACACCGTAATGTGCAGCCTTAAAAAGCTGGCCGGAAAATGAAACAGGTGAGCCGTGTGTAAGATGTCCTCCGTGGGATAAGTCCATGCCTAATATTGTATCTCCCGGTTTAAGAACGGCAAACAGGACACCCATATTCGCCTGACTTCCGGAATGCGGCTGTACATTGGCATACTCACATGAAAAGAGTTTTTTAGCCCTCTCCCTGGCAAGATTTTCTGCTATGTCCACAAACTCGCATCCGCCATAGTACCGCCTGCCGGGATATCCTTCTGCGTATTTATTGGTTAAAATAGATCCCTGTGCTTCTAAGACAGTTTTAGAAGTAAAATTCTCCGATGCGATAAGTTCTAACTTTTCTATCTGCCTGGTATATTCATGTTGAATAACATTAAAAATCTCTATATCATCACGTTCCATATCTGTCATTTTAAAAGACTCCTTGGTTGCCTTTCCTTTAAATTCGTATATATTAATTTGTCTATAAATATCATAATCTGTCAAGATATATGAAGACCGATATTTACCGGTAAATACCAAAAAATATATGGTTATTTCCGGCTTCGGAAGTACATGATGAGAATTACAGGGTAAGTAGTAGCAGGTTCTAGTACCGGGCTTTAAGGAGCTTCTGCAGATTCTTTCTGAAAAGAAGGTATACATTACCCGTAATTGCACCTCTGAAGCCGTCTGTAACTACTCTGTAGCTGACAGCTCTGCGTGCGTAATCCGGCAGTTCGTCTTCGAAATAACGGATAAGATTGGAAAATATCTTTTTGTTCTCCGTAAAGGGACCTATAAAGATTATAACATCGGGATAGAGAATTTTATATAAATTTGTCAGCCCTATTCCGGTGAAATGTGTAGCACTTTCTATTATTTCCGAATTCTTAATATCCGGCCTGTTTAAAAGACCGATAAACATTCTCTCATCTTCTGCAGCTTCCGGGCGCTGCTGTTCCAGCCGGGGAAGAAGAGCCCAGATAGCCGACTCTGTTTCCAGGCATCCGTAGGATCCGCATAAGCATTTCTTTTTCCCGGTACTTCCGGCCTGGGTATGGCCTATTTCACCGAATCGTCCGATAGTCGAACCCAGTATTTTCCCGCAGCATGAATAGGCCGCACCTATTCCAAAGCCCCAGTGGAATAAAATAACATTTTTTAATGCCAGTTCTTTGTTTTTTATTATCTGGTATTCGAGCTCTGCATCGAGGCTCCGTCTGATGGAAACAGGAAGATTCCTGCTGGCCTGGATGATATTAAAATCAAGGTTCTGTATTTTATTCCACCTTGCACTGGAAATCCATAATTTCCCGGAGGGATTTACTGTTCCGACAAGTGATATAACAGCTCCTATAAGAACGCTGTCCTCCGGTACAGATGCTGATAAGGAATCTATAAGATCTGTTAACTGTTCTTTAAACCGGTTGTTATCCGTATCTCCGTGAACGAATACCGAGCGTTCCGTTATTATTTGTTCGCCTAAGTTAATTAATGCTCCCTTAAGTTCTCTGCCCTCGGTGTAAATGGAAATTGCCGTAAGCAGATTATAGTTCGGTTTAAGAATAAGTTCCGGCCTTCCGGGTTTGCCCGGCTTTTTTATTTTTCCCTCTTTCGTCAGGTTGTCATCCAGCATCTCCTGTACGGCAAGGGATACGGACGTCGGGCGAAAATTGTACTTCTCCGCAATACTCTTTCTTGTAGCAGTTCCGTTTGCGCAGATGTCCTGAAAAATTATAGCTTTTTCCCTGTCCTTTATTCTGTAACGGGTACCGTCGTGAATTGTGCCGAATGTAAGTATCATCCTTTAGATGATATTATCAATTACAGATTTCGTCCATAGCTTCTGAAAGAACGGAGATACCTTCTTTAAGCGCATCTTCCGTTATATCCAGTGTCGGTGCAATCTTTACACATTCACCGGCAATTCCTACAGGTGCAAACATTAGAAGGCCCTTGCGGAAGCACCTTTCGTTTATCCTGAAGGCTGTTTCGGAGTCCGGCTCTTTTGTTCCGGGCCTGACAATCTGTATACCTGCTACAAGGCCGAGACTATGCACACATCCTGCCTGAAGAGGATGTTTTTTCCGGATATCGAGGAGGCCGTTCTTTAGAACGGGGCCGAGTTCTTCGGCATTTTTAATGTAGCTGCCGGATTTTAAAAGTTTGATGTTTTCTACTGCCGCAGCTACAGGCAGGGGGGAACCCGAATGAGTGGATGTCATGGACCCCGGTCCGTATAGACCCATTATGTCTTCTCTGCCGATAACAGCAGAGATGGGAAGTGAACTGCTGATACCCTTGCCGCATGTGACAATATCCGGTTTAATGCCGTAGTGTTGAAATGCAAACAATTTTCCGGTTCTTCCGAAACCTGCCTGGATTTCGTCCATAATAAGCAGAACATCATTTTCCCTGCACCAGTTTTCCAGGTTTCGTGCGTAGGAAACAGGAAAAAAGTCCGGCCCCACCCCCTGATAACTTTCGCAAATAACCCCGCATACTTCTTCCGGTTTAATGCCTGACGAATTCAGTGTTTCCGTAAAGAGATCAAAACCGGTATTTTCATTTTTATAGCCGTCAGGGAAGGGCACGTGCACAAAGGAGGTATCCGGATCACCGAGCCATTTTTTACCTTTTTCCATACCTCCGGCGAGCTGGGCTCCCATGGTTCTGCCGTGAAAAGAGTCGATGAATCCAACTATATATTTTTTACCCGGACCGTACTTTTCCATGCCGTATGTCCTGGCAAGTTTAATAGCGTTTTCCGTTGCTTCGGAACCGGTGGAAAGCAGGAAAACCTTATAACCTTTAAAGGGAAATATTTCGCAGAGAAGTTCGACAAGCTCCGCACGTTTTTCGTGGGAAAAAACATAGGTGCTCAGCAGGGGTTTTTCTATCATTTCATGAAGTGCCTTTCGGATGGCAGGGTGCGAATTTCCGACATTGGATATAAGTACTCCCGAGGAAAAATCTATCCATTGATTTCCCCATCTGTCAAAAACGGAGAAAGACTCCGAATGATCGATGATAATCGGCGGCTGACCCTGCATGGAAACCGGTTCGTATTTATCTAACTTTTTAAAAACAGGCAGTGATTCCGGAACCGGAAGATCCGTTACAATACTTCTGTATTTTGTTTTTATTCTCACGGTTGCTGCAGGCTTTAAACTGTATTTTCTTTTAAATTCTATCATGAAAACTCCCCCTCTTCACTTTAAAGAGAATTATTAACATAAGCCGTTTTTAATTATAAGGAATTTCCAGGAACTGTCAAGCAAAGAATAGTCTTCTTTTTTTAAAAAGCCTGTAAATAGCATCTCTGTTTGCAATAACCGCCCTTTCACCCGTATCTATTAATTCAAGTTTCTTGTGAAAATCCATAGTATGAGCTCCTTCATAGGCAACAATTTCGAGATTTGCCCTTTCGTTTCTCTCTTTAGCCAGTTCATGGGCGGTTATATCCATAGAGCGCATCAGTACGGAAATACCTGTCTTAAGGTTTTCTTCCGTTTCTTCCGGGAGAGGGCTTACCTGGATTGTAATAACTTTTCCTGCTCCTAGTTTTCTGGCAATCCAGACAGGGGAGTTGTTTAACACTCCGCCGTCGACTAAGAGCATGGAACCATGTTTAACCGGATAGAATACTCCGGGAAGCGACATCGAGGCACGAATCGCTTCTGCAACATTGCCTTTATCGAGACATATCTCACTGCCCGATATAAGATCGACCGCATTACATGCAAACCTTACCTTGAGCCCGGAAAAATCCTTGTTAAGGGTAAGTTTGTTAAGCAGCTTGAGGATTTTACCGCCATTGTCCACTCCTTTGCGGATAATCATTGTACTCAAAGCTCCTTCTACCTGTATAAACTTTAATATGGGGCCGCCTGCTAATTGAAATGTCCATTTTTCGGTATATTTTTTTAATTCGAATTTATTTACAAGAAAATCCTCGATACTTGCAATGGAAGTTCCGCTTGCGTAAATACCTCCTATAATGGCTCCCATAGAACAACCGGCAATTATATCCGGGGTCAATTCCAGATTTTCGAGCGCTTTAAGAACACCTATGTGGGCGATTCCCTTTGCCCCTCCTCCCGAAAGAACAAGTCCTGTTTTCATGTCTGCTCCTGATATTAAAATACATTGCATGATAATGCTGTGATAATCAAGAAAATATATTGTAAATGGCAATCTGTTCAGGATAGTAATTGCATTAGCCTGCTTGACAGGGCTTTAAAGGAGTAGTAGAATCTTTAATACCTTACTGGGGTGGGGTATTTATCCTCCCTGTAAGTGAGCCTGAGAGGGGTAAATCCGGGTAAAGGGGGAAGCTGAATGACAGGGAGAAATTTAAAAAGAAGGAAATGGTATATTACAGCCGGAATTTTAGCTTTGGCTATCGGGATTTCTGTTTATCTGTTTTTTCCCCGGCTGAAAACAGATAAGAAAAAACCGGCCGGGGGGCTTGCCCTGCAGGTATCCGCTACCAAAACCACGGGCTCAGAGAACCTCGATAACATCATGAGTTCCCTTGGAATTCATAAGGTTAAAGAAGGAGTGGAGGCTCCCGGCTTTGAGCTTAATAACCTGGAGGGCAGGAAAGTCCGTTTAAAAGATTACCGGGGCAAGGTCGTGCTTTTAAATTTTATGGCTACCTGGTGTCACTGGTGCCGCAAAGAGATGCCTTCCCTGCAGAAACTTTATGATCGATTCAAGGACAAAGGTTTTGTTATCGTTGCCGTTTTCAGCGACCGGGAAGGGGCTAAGGCGGTTGTACCTTTTGTGGAAAAATCCGGATACACCTTCTTCGGCAACTCCGGGTTGTTGGACCCTACCGGGAGAGTAGATACTATGTACCGGATTACCGGAACCCCTACCTCCTATTTGATTAACCGGGAAGGAAACATAATCGGTATGGAGATAGGGTACCGGGACTGGTTTACCAGCGGCACCCGCGGTTTAATCGAAAAACTCCTTGCGGTTAAGTAATTCAGGAAGATATTAATGGATGCAGACATCTCTTTGTTTATTGCCTTCGGAGCGGGATTTTTATCCTTTATCGCCCCCTGTGTACTGCCCTTACTCCCTTCCTATATCTCCTATATTACGGGTTTATCTTTTCAGGAATTAACCGGGGAATCTGACAGAAGTAGAATCAGGATAATAACCATAAGGCACTCGCTTTTCTTTATTGCCGGGTTTTCCACTATCTTTATCCTGATGGGTGCTTCGGCAAGTTTTGCAGGAAAGATTCTTCTCGATTATCAGGATATTATTCGGAAGGCGGGTGGTATATTAATCATTCTCTTCGGTCTGTATATTATGGGGCTGTTGAGGTTGAATTTTCTGGGCAGGGAGGCAAAGATTAGTTTCGCCAGGAAACCTTCCGGTTTATGGGGTTCCTTTTTGGTGGGGAACGCCTTTGCTGTTGGCTGGACGGCCTGTGTGGGCCCCATTCTGGGCACCATCCTGCTCTATGCCGGCACAACCGGTTCCGTGGGTCAGGGTATAAAGCTGCTGGCGGCTTATTCCCTGGGTCTGGGGATTCCTTTCTTTATTGCCTCTTTAAGCATAAACTCCTTTCTATCGCGTTTTAAGAAGATTCGGAAATATACACGGTTAATTCAGATAATCTCCGGGTTATTTTTAGTAGCCGTTGGAGTTTTGATATTTACTAATTATTTCTCCATCCTGTCTTCTTACCTTCAATCCTGGGGGATAGGCTGGATGAGGGGATAA